>JBDTRM010000068.1:0-15252 GCA_039931675.1 Bacteroidia bacterium
TGCAAACTAATGAACTATGAAAAATGAAAGCAATATGCGTTGGTCGGGGGTTTACGGTATTGTTTTATTTTGGCTATCAGTATTATTAATCTATGGCAAGCATTATACTAACTCCGTTTATTATAGTCAGAATGCCCTGGAAACAATGTTTTATAATGATACGGTAGATAGAATTTTCGGATCAGCGTTAAGCACAAACACGAATTATAATTACACCTATTTTTTAACGGTATTGGATGCCAGGCTTAATTTATGGAATTACTTTTTCTACCTCAGCATAATTGTAATCATTTATGAAATCATGAAGCAGAAGAAAGTTTTCAATGAATTATTAAAAAATAAAAAATACTTTCTTCTCGTTTTCTCACTGCTACAGGTTTTTTTAATAGGTTTATTTCTTACGTTTATGAAAGACAACAATGTGTGGTATTTTACTCCTGCATTACCTTTTGTTGTTTACATAATAATTTTCGCGGCTGAATATTTATTTGAAAAAACATCTTTTTATAAATACATAATATACAGCGTTCTGATCTTTACATTTATCAGGCATTTCCTTTACTTAAACAATCCTGATACGACACTCAACAATTTCTTTAAAGAAAACAAATTCATCACTGAATCAAAGGCGCCTTTTTATTTTGTTAATCAGCCTCATCAAGATTTGTATTTGCATATATTATGGCAAAACAGATTAGTAAAAAAAATCACTCTAAGTGAGATGAATGATATTGAAAACGGTATTGTTTGCTTAAATAAAAATACTAATGCCTATTTTACTGAAAGTAAAAAAGCTTGCTACAAGGAATTTTGTTTTGTTTCAATTCAAAATTGAAAAATTACTCAATCACTAACTTCTGATTTAAAAACACCCCATTTTCATCACTCAATTGCAAGGTGTAAAATCCTTTTGATAACGTACTGATGTTAACTCTGAAATTGTTTTTACCTGGTGAGGTTTTCAATTTATTATCAAGAATTAATTTTCCATGCATGTCAATTATTTTCATTGATACATGTTTTGCTTGCATAGAATATCCCGTTAATTGCAGCCAGCCATCTTTGACAGGATTGGGATAAATATTAAAATTAACCGTTGCGTTTTGATCTGCAATTCCAACATTGCTTACTGATGCAGATTGAGCAGTACAGCCGTTGCTATCTGTGGTTATTACATAGAAAACACCTGCCTGGGTTAATACAAGCGTATCAGCCTGTGCACCCAAAATCGGGTTACTATTAACATACCATTGATAAGCGTAAGCAGTTGAAGATGACAGCACACCTCCGGCAGCACTGATCACCGGAATTGAAGGTGCAGGAAAAAAAGTAAGTTTCACTGTATCAGCTTGCAATTGACATCCACCTAAATTGGCACTTGTAATAGTGAGGAAGTAGCTTCCTGAAGTATCAACACTGATTGATTGCGTAGTTTCGCCCGTTGACCACAAATATGATTGATAATTATTCGTGGTGGAAAGTATCACCGGTGTATTTCCGCAAATTGTATCTGATCCGGTATAAGTTATTATCGGAAGTGAATCGCAGAAAATAATTTTGCAAACCCATAAATCAAAAAGTCCATGATTTACTGTTACTTCACTTTTCGCACCTGGTTTGGAAGAAGAAAACCCAACTCCTACCCAGCCGCCATCATTCATTCTAACAACATCGTTCAGGTGATCCCAGCTACCACCGCCATCTGTTCTTGTCCAGATAATATTTAAATTGGAATCGGTTCTGATTAACCAAAAATCAGAAAGCCCGCGAACGCCAGGTGAATCATCGTCAGTTGATTCTGTTGTCGCGCCTATCATGTATCCTCCTCCTGGTTCGGGATCAATGCGAAAGCCTTCATCATCCTCAGTTCCGCCAAAAGATTTTTGCCATATTAAAGCCCCGGTATTAAAATCTAGTTTTATAACCCAGCAATCGCTACCGCCATGATTGTTGGTAATATCTCCACCATTACCCGAATCTCTGCCCGCTACCAGAACATTGCCATCAAGATCACGTGTACAATAATATGCACGGTCGAATCCCGGACCACCTAATTGTGATGACCACATAAAATTACCATTAGCATCAACACGGGCAGTCCATATATCTTCACCTCCATGATTAGTTGTTCCGGTAAGATCGTGATCAATGGAAGATGCGTTGCCGGTAAAAACAAAATCACCGTTAGGCCATTCATGAATAGAGCGAACACGTTCATCAAGGCTGCCGCCATAATTTTTTTGCCAGATGATGTTTCCACTGTCAGGAGTCACTTTTGCCAGCCAAACATCAAATGACCCATAATTAGCAGTCATGTCACCATTGCTGGAGCGTGTGTAACCTGCTATCAAATAATTACTGTCATTAGTTTCAATGGCCGTTCTCCCGCCTTCATCAGAAGTTCCGCCATAACACCTGCTCCAGAGTTTATTACCGGCAGAATCTGTTTTCAGAAGCCAGAAATCATTACCGCCATGACTGCCGCTAACATCGCTGTCATTTGATTGAACACTTCCGAAAGCAATTATGGTACCGTCAGAATTCTCAGATGCATTACGGCATTTATCATAAGCGCTTCCGCCATAACTCTTTGACCATTCTTTATGACCCATAGAATCAAGCTTAAGTAACCACCAATCGTAGTTGCCATAATTTGATGTAATATCACCGAAACCTGTAGGTACTGAATTAGAGTGCCCTCCCAGGATAATTCCTCCATCCATAGTAGGCTCGCTACCGAATGGCTGTTCAAACCCTGAATCACCATAAGAATATTGCCATTGAAGCAATGTCTGAGCATGCGTGTTTTTTGCAAACATCACATATAAGAATGTGACTGAAACCATTAGAAGAATTTTCATTTTCATTTATTTATATGATTAAATTATTGGGGGAAAGAAATATTTAAAAGTTAACAAAGAAGGAAAAACAATTTTAAATCAACAGGTATTTTGAGCACGGGCTTTAATTTGCAACAGTAAACTTTTTGCTTCCAAAAATTTTATCACCTGCTTTTACTTTGCAAAGGTAAACTCCGTTTCTTAAATTAACAATATCAATTGCCTTTTGATTAATATTTTCTTCATGAAAGGACAAAACAAGATTACCTAATACATCGTATATATCAATGGTTACATCAGCCTGTATTTCACTGAGCGAAACCACCATTAACTTCTGCGCAGGATTAGGATAAATATTAAAACTGTTGTCAATTAAACCAGTTTCATCTGTCTGTTCATATAATTTATCGCAATCGAAGTCAATTACTTTTTTATAATAGTAACTCAATATGGCGCGTGCATCATACACTTTAACTCCTGCTTCTTCAGGACACTGAATGGCCAGTTCATAAAGCTGCTCTAATTCTTTTGCCGTTAAACCCGAATTGGAAATGTGATCAGGGTTGAACCCGATAGTATTTGCAAAAGTTAAGCCTTTAGATATTTCGTAAAGGTTATTATTTTCAATATTTGATTGAATAACGGGAGCAGGAACGGGATTGCATGCAATGCCGGTGCCTGGAATTACGGATGCATTTATTTGATTCCCTTTGCCGGTATGACCGTTTGTTGTAACATTGTACGGATAGCTTCCGAGGGTATAGAACGGGCTTTGATTACCATAGGCGGCATAAGAATATAAACAGTAATTAATTTTACTGGCAGCAGGATTATACCAGCCTGATGGCTGCCATGAGTTTTGCCACGTGATATTATTTGCCAGGTCGCCTTGCGGCCCTATGATTGCATTACTCTCAAGTGATATACCCCTGTAACACATATATAAAATATTGCACTTGAGATAGGTTGGCGAATTACCTCCTCCTGAAATTGTAATACCCTGATCAAAATTGCGAATGTTATTATCAACTAAGGAAGTCATGTTTACATTTTGCAAATAAATGCCGCGTGAGTTAGTGTAATTTTGGGCTAAGACATTTGTATTAATATGGTTTTGTGAAATGGTCAATGTATCGGTATTAAGATTCTTGATGCCATAGCTTTTTGCTGTGCTTGTTAATGTTGGGATATTAACATTAATAGTATTGCCCTGTATGGTTCCGTTAGCACCAGCCTGGTTTAGATAAATTCCAGTCTTACACCAATTGATTATGTTATTCTTAATGGAGAGTATTGATTTTGTAGTATTGTGTAAATCATTAACTGAAATACCAATACCCTTGTCTTTTGTTGCAGTAATAGTATTACCCATTACAGTAATGGTTGAATTACTGTTCATATTTAAAAGTATGGCAGTGCCTGCATTATTGAAAACATTACTACTTACATCCAAAGTATTTTGAAACGTAGAATCAGAACAGTTGTAAGCAATCACACCATTGCTACAGCTATTAAAAGTATTGCCTTTCACTTTTAAAACAATATTGTCGCTTGCATCAACTGCTGTGTAGCAGGAGTTGAACTGTAGTCCCTGGTTGGTTGCAGTTCCACCGATGCTTACATCATCTGTATGCTCCAACGTTCCGTCAATAACAATTGCAGTTCCTGCGGTGTTAGCTGCATTCCTGATGGTATCGAATCGGGCGTTGTAAACATTGATTTGCATATTATCGGTCAATAATCCATAATAGGCATTCTTGAAAATGTTTTGTCCTTTGGCCGTGTTTCCAATATCGCCACCACCGGCATTTTTAAAAATAACATGTGCATAAGTTTGAACTCCGGCATAAGGTGGCAGCATATTGTTTGCACCTGTGCATTTGAAAGTGCTGCCCCACATATCTCCTGAAAAAGTTTTAATTAGGTTTTCATGCCAGTTTACACCAATGTGGTTATTAATAAAGTTGGCATTTTCAATATAAAGCTTTGTGTCGTTATAAACATCCACACCTATGATTGCATTTTTAACAGTAGAACCATTGATAACTTTAACTAAAGAACTGCCATCGTAAGCATAAATTCCCTGCCACATTTTGCCGCTGCAATCTTTAAAAGTTGTATTTGTATCAAGTATTAATTTACTTTTTTGCTTAACATCAACCATACCTGCAGCGTTAAAGGTAACATTAGGACAATTAATAAACTGGAGGCTTTGATTGAGCGTAAAAATTCCATTGATGGCAATGGTGCCGCTGTAGTTTTTTATCTGTGGATAGGTACCATTAAATTTAACGCACGAGGAACATAGTGCATATACTTTGTTCATTAATGAGTCGGCATTTCCATTGGTTACGGTAACATTACCGGTGCAACACTCCATAGTGTTTAATACTAACGTGTCTTTATAAACGCAACCTGCTTCGGTTGACTGGAGGTAGTATGCAGTGGTATCAGTGGGAGTTACTACCGGTGAAAACAGGCTGCTTGTTAAAGTGCCGGTTGACGATGTCCAGGAATAACTGTAACCGGGATTTGTAATTCCTTTAACCAATTGTTCGGCAGTGTTCTCGCACACAAGACGGTCGCTGCTCAGTTTAACTTCTCCACCAACATTAAGGTTAACAATGTTTTCACCGCAATAACAACCTCCGCCAGCGCTATAAAGCGTATAAGCTATGGAGTTTTTCGGATTGAGAATAACCGTGCTTCCATTGGTAGTAGCAATCGAATCAGGGCGCGGATCCCAATGATATTGAGTGCCTCCTGATGCAACAAGGGTTACAGGCGCACCCTGGCAGGCTTTGGGCACAGGCATCCCGCTTACAGATATGGTTAACTGCGGAGCAACTGTTATTGTAACCGTTGCTGTACTTCCAAAATTATCAGTTACCGTATAGGTAGTACTGGCAGCCGGTGTTGCTAATACATCAGAGCCTGTTGTGCTGCTAAGACCCGTTGCAGGCGACCATGAATACGTAGAAGCACCACGCGCATGAAGCGATGTTGAATTACCAACACAAATAGATGAAATAGTGGCAAATGCCCTCAGCGCGCTTACGTTAGCAGGGTAGATGCGTGTGATAGAATAAGGAGGTAAGGTTAATAAATGATTTACAACTGTACCTGTTGTTACTGTCATATTACCTTGCACCGGTGTATATGGCGAGCCGGCTACCTGGTCGTAATTAGCGTTTACATTCAAGCCTAATGTGTCCACATTCAGGTTTATAGTATTGTTACCAAGATTGAGTACTACGCATTGTTCGCTGTTTGACACTGCTGATTTCAAAAATCTGAAACCATAAACTTTACTATAAGTGGTGCCGGTAAAAAGAGGAGCACCTGTAAAATTTATCTGGTGTGCATTATCAGCATCAAACATAGCAAAACCCATTTGAGCCAATGCATTGCCCTGTGCGGACTTTTGCAAAAAGGCAGTGGGGTAATTGCTGCAAGATTGTCCAACAGGTACCGGAGTAATAAATGCATACCCGCCAGGTGTGCAAAAATTATCGGTGGTATCAAACAATGATGAGTAAACAAAGTCACCAATCATGTTGTGTAATAACCCTTTTGACATTTTATTTTCCTCTAATAAACGCATGCCCACTAACGTGCTGAATAAACCATGCGCCCATGTTCCATGCACCCCTACACCGTTATCCATTAAATTATATTCCGAAATCCAGATTTCAGGAAAAGCTGCTAAATGAGGCACTTCAATTGTTTTGAGGTGATCAAGAACGGAATAGCCCGATTTCATCAGGTTGTCGCACTGTGCTGTAGTAGTGATAGGTAATCCGCCACCTCCATTTGCCGAACCGTAAAAAATATACATGGAAGGGGCTGAATTAGCCATCGGAAAACTGGCACCATAACCTTGTAAAACTGCGGCAACCCTTTTATTCCAGGTAATCTTTTTGTGATAAGGTGATGTAAAACGATCGTATTCAAATGAGGCATTCCATCCCACTTTAATATTGGGAAAGTGCTTAACAATCTCTTTTGTCCAGGTATAAACAGCCTGGGCAAAAACTTCTGCATTGGGGAAAATAGTGTCTATTGCAGGATCATCATCATAAAACTCCTTTCCTAATTCGGCATATTCCACCGGCAAACCTATGCACTGTGCATGGTACAGCAAGGCTATCTGGTCGTCAAGCGTTGACGAAATCATATTGAGCAGAAAAATAGGCTTGGCACCGGTAGCATCAATTGACAGCTTTAATTTTTCAAGCGAATTGTCGTATTGATAATCAAGAATTAAACTGCCGGGATAAATTACTCCAGGGGGCATCTGGTCAGGTGCTTTAAACCAGCCTGTTTTCCAATCCCACCAGTTGCTGTATGCGCCTGCAGGGAAGCGATAGATTGATGCATTAAGCTGTTTGAGTGCATTGGGTAGTTGAGGCGTATTCCAACTGACCACACGAACGGTGCTGCCGGTATTGTATCCGTAAAAGTCTTTAATGCTGCGGTTAACGCTGCCGAAACTTGCCGATACATTATACGTTTGAGCCATGGCAGAACTAAAACCAAACAAGCTCAATACGAGGCAAAATAAAATCTGAGGTGTAAGTTTTGATTTCAAAGTGTGAATAATTTAGAGTGGATAATTGGGGAATTCATAAATGCAAACATAATCATTTGAAAGTTTAGTTCAATCAAAACAATTTCTGTAATTAATAAATGTTACTGAACAAAAACCGTACAAGGTTTTTACAAGGACTATTTGCTTGAGGCGTTGACATACAAATTAAATATGATATTGATTGGAATCCTTTATGATTTTATAGCCCAACGCAGTTTAGCTGAACGGGCACGCCTGTTATTGAAACATTCTTCTTCAGAAGCCCTGATCGGGTCGGGGGCAACTGCACTGTAAACACCTTCGCGAAATAAATATTGAAAAGATTTTTTAACCCTACGGTCCTCACCCGAATGAAAAGAAAGTATGGCAACACGGCCACCGGGAGCAAGTGCATAAGGAAGCTTTTCGAGAAACAGTTCTAATGCACCAAACTCATTATTTACTTCAATTCGTAAAGCCTGAAAACAACGCTGGGAGGATTTCTTAATATCATCTTTATTAATTTTAAGCGGGGCAGATGCTAAAGCATCCGTAATAATTTTTATCAACTGTGTTGTAGTTGCTATATTCAGTCCATTGGAGCGATTGGTTATAATTGCATCAGCAATAGGTTCGTAATAAGGTTCGTCTGCATTTTCTATTAATATCTCTTTTAATTTATTTAAGGTAACAGTTTTTAAAAATGCAGCAGCAGATTTTCCGGTGGCAGGGTTAAGTCTTAAATCTAAAGGACCTTCCAACTTTAATGAAAATCCTCTTTCGGGGTTATCTATTTGCATGGACGAAACGCCCAAATCGGCTAATACAAAATCAAGGGGACCTGCTTCATCTGCAATTAAGTCTATACCTGAAAAATTCATTTTTTTTATCACTAAAACTTCGGGTCCGTAACCGAGAGCAGCTAAACGATCACGGGTTCGGGGTAATTCAAAAGGATCCACATCAGTTGCATACAGACGCCCGCCCGGCTGTAAACATTTAAGAATTTCCAAAGCATGGCCACCATAACCTAACGTGGCATCTAAACCAATTTGCCCCGGAGCAATTTTAAGGATGTCCATAATTTCGGTAACGCAAATGGAGCGGTGCATTCCTGCCGGTGTTCGTCCTTTAGATAAAACCTTTTCAATATCTGTGGCATAAAGTTCCGGCTGTTGTTCTTTATATTTTTCCTTAAAAGATTTGGGGTGCGTTCCTTTATATCTTTCCCTCCGCTTATATTTTGGTATTTCATCTTCCATGTTTGCAAACTCCATTTGTTTAGAGACCTATAGTAGAAACGCAATGCATTGCATCTCTACAATTCATTGTATTTCTTATTTGAATTCCTGCTCTTATCTGCCGGATATTTTATTGCGTTTTTATCAAGTTTCTGTGAAATGGCTTCGGGCAAATCTATGCTATAATGTTTGCAGATGTAAATTAAAAATATGGCAATGTCAGCAAGTTCATCTTTAATTTTTTCCTGATCAATCAGGGTTTGTTGTTCTTCTGTTTTCCATAAAAACAATTCCTGCAATTCAGCAACTTCGATGTTAAGTCCAAGGAGTAAATCCTTTACCTGGTGAAACTGTTCCCAATTTCGTTCGTTTCTGAATGCAATAACTTTTTGTTCTATTTCTTTAAAGTCCATTTGTAAAGTATTAAATTTTCATGTTTGTGAATCAATATGGTCCATCCCGAATTTCAAATTTCAGAGATCAGTCAATGGATTTAAAGTATAACACACCTTATACCCGGTTTATTTCCTTCTCAAATTGCATCCAATACTTTTTACCATACCTGCAAAAAATTTCTTCACCCGCTTTAATATATTTTTTGGCAACGAGGCAAACCTTATCATTGTCATCAAGCGTAATTACGGAGTTTGTTTTGAATTTGTTTTTTACGAATCCTTCTGCATCGTTTGCATATCTCGCAAAACATTTTACATGCATCGAATCCATGGTAGATCCATCAGGCATGTTTATGAAATATTTGTTATGCCCTTTTTTTGCGCGCTTATTTGCTTCCCTGCGAGATAATAACTCTCCTTTGAAAAACGAAATTATTTCACCCTTCCAGATTGGAATGACTGTGTATAGACCCTTGCCTGTGTTAGGCACTTGCGAGTGAGCTATATAAAGGTAATCTGACTCTCTTGCATCAATGCGGTCGAACGATGAATAAATTATTTGTTCAGTTCCTTTTTCTGTTTTCATAATTGATCAACCTAAACGATGCTGTCGTTTTTCTCTGCTGCTTTGTTTTGTAAATTATTACAGTTTGTCAGAAGTGAAATCGTAATAACAAGTACAATTATTTTGTTCATTTTATGCCTGATTGATGGTAATCATACTCGGACAGCTAACAATTTGCTGCTGCAACAAATCTATTAATTGTTATGGCAATACAACACATGAATAGTAACAGACGAAAAATTTCTGCTTATCCCAACCGGGCTAACCGGTTTCAATTTGATTAACTGACTGCGAAATCCTTTTACAAATAATGCTTCACATACCACATTAGATAAACAACTTGTGTTGAATGCAATTGTTTTGTTTAAACATTCACACGATGTATCCTATTGTATGCAGAATGTGTTTCCTCTATTAATTAAATGATTTTTCATATTTTTAATAAATTTGATTTATGTGGGTAAAATATAATTATTGTAGGCTAAAATGTTAAATATTAATGTTAAAGTGTAGAATAACATTTTTATTCATTAACTTTACTAGCACAATGTTTCTATAATAAATCACCCTAATCCATGAAACGAATTTCCTTTTTTATGCTATTATGTATTTCGTTGCATAGTGCTTTTGGCCAGGACATGACTGGCATTATCAATAGTAACTATGCCGGTAATGCCGGTCTTTCATTAAATCCTGCTTCAGTGGTAGGTATGCCTTTCAGGCATGAGTTTAACCTGTATTCACAGCACATATCTGTTCAAAATAATTATCTGTACTTGCCTGCAGGAAGTAATTTATCAGGTTTGTTCAATGGACAATCAGTAGTCCATGTAAATACCGGTGGGAATGGCAACGCCTCATCCGACAAACAACTGAATCTTAATGCATTTATACTGGGTCCTTCCTATTTGGCAAGTCACAGGAATAGCGGCTGGGCAATACATACGGCCGTTCGGATGGATTTAAATATAAATGATCTGAACATCAACTTTGCAAATTTATTATCAGATGGCATTAATTCTATTTCTCAACAAGCTGTTTCTGAACAGGCTGTTGAATTTAAGATTGACCCCTACACACTTAGCATGCTCCAATGGTATGAAACCGGTTTTACTTATGGCAGAACCTTGGTTGAATCGAGAAGAAAACTTATTACTGCAGGTGCAACTTTAAATATTGATTTAGGTTCAAATGCAGCCTACATCAACAGTGAGCAAATGAATTACCATGTGTCAGTAGCCGATACTTTAAAGGTTTATAATTTCAGCGGCACTTATGCTCATACCATTACAAATGATAATGCCGGTATGAATGACTATATCGGAATTAAGGGAATCGGTGGCGGATTAAATATCGGGGCACAATATTGTATGCTCAGGGAGGAAAATGTTGTTGACGCGGTAATTAAAAACAACAGAAGGTACATATTCAGATTAGGCGTTTCACTTATTGATATAGGCAAGGTTCATTTTTTCAAAGATACCCGTGTGAATGAATTCAAAAATAATTCCGCAACGTGGTCAAGCCTGAGCACTTTAAAATTTGAGGGTGTTAATGAGTTTGATCATAACCTTAATAATGTGTTTACAGGATCGCCTGATGGAGCTTTAACCAATAAAAAATTAAATGTTGTATTGCCTGCTGCTGCAAGTGTGCAATTTGATTTGAATTTTTACAGAAACTTTTATTTGAATGCCACCTGGATGCAACGTTTGGTTGTAGCCGATCCGCAGGTTAAACGTGCCAATCAATTAAGCATAACAGCACGTTATCAATCTTCAAATTTTGAAGTGGATATTCCCTATTCGCTCTATCAATACTACAAAAACCGGTTAGGAATCGCAATCAGGTATAAGTGGTTTTTTATTGGTACTGACCAGGTAGCATCCTACACCGGTGCATGGAATACTGACGGAATAGATGCCTATTTCGGAATCAGGCTTTATCTTTAGCAGATCGAATTATAAAACCCCCTCTGAGAGCAATCCCACTTATACTAAAAACGGGATAAATTAGTACACCTTTAACCTTATCCCGATGGCTATCGGGCGAACCCAAACCTTAGTAGAAAATCAATAGCAAACTCAAGACCTTTATTACCATATTTTTTCAGAAAAACAAGGTAATAAGGTTGTTATTGAGGGCAGTATATTTTTACTAAGGTTTTTATTCGCACCCGAATTTTCAGAACAATTAATAGTACTTTTTTATCCCATTTGCAGTATAGTTCTCTCAATTAACTCAGAAAGCGGTTTATTGAAAAACTTCGAAACAAAGTTGCTCTGAATTTAAAAGAAATTCCAGTCCTACTTTTTCAGGAGATTAAAAACTGCCTGTCTGCTACCCGAATTTATTTTCATAAGGTAAACACCTGCGGTCCATGATGAAACATCGGCATGATAAGTTTTTACATTCTTAACATTTTCATTAAGCATTTGCTTGCCTGTTACATCCGTTATAACAATAGTAACATCAAGTTGCTTTTCGAAATTTACAGTAAGCTGTTTATCCAATGGATTGGGATATACATGCACTGCTGTGCTGAATTCATTTTCGTTAATGCCTGCAAAAGTTACGGTATGGCATGATGAAGTATCAATACATCCATTCAACTGAACAATAACTGCATAACTGCCACCTGTAGTTACCACGTAGTTTTGCGCAGTAGCACCTGATATTGCTGCATAACCATTATTGCAATTAACCCACGTGTATGTTGCCCCGTTTGTATTAGAATGTAACACTGTGGTAAAAAGAGTTACACTTGTATCAATCGGTGTAACAGTAAGATTTAATGTAACTATAGAGTCACAGCCATTAACGGATGTAAGAGAATCCACATAAACACCTGATGTGGTAAGTGTTTGCGAGCCGAAGGTATAACTGTCACCATCGCATATTCCTGCATTGATGGCTGTGCTTACCCCGGTTACGCCTGTTGCCCAGTTTGATGTAGTTCCGTTTAATGCAAAATTATTAAGTACGCCATCAATATGCCCCGTTTCATCGGCAAGCGAGGTTACAGTGCTGTTATTGCCCCCTGCAATGCCTTCATTAAAATGGTAATAGAGTTGAAGGTTGGCGGCAGCAGCATCGGCACCGCAAGTATAGATGGCAGTAATTTCGGCAGGGGAGAGGGCTTTGTTCCAGAGACTTACTTCATCCATGCTGCCTTCAAGGTAAAAATGTGTAATCACATATAGGTTATCACCAATTAGGAAGTCAACAGCACTGTTAGTAATGTTACCGCTGGCAGCCACTGAGTCAGTAACTAGGCCATTTACAAAAAGACGCAGCATACTGCCATCATAAGTTAAAGCAAGGTGCTGCCAGGTATTTGCCTGTAAGCTAAAATTATTGATATCAAACGGAGTACCCGCACTGTTGCGAAAACGCGCTTCCAAATGAGTTAAACCGGTTTGTGCAAGATAAAAATCTGCATCGGCATCGTTTCTGAATCCTGCAATACCATCATAGTCAGGCCAGGCTGGTGCTACATTGGTGGGATATACCCAGCAGGTAATTGAGATCGCATTTGATCCTGCTATTAATGATGATGCCCCGGGTACACTAACATTATCATCAACACCATCAAAGTTTAATGCGTTTTGATTCTGCGCTGTTGCGACACGCGGATTTAAAAACATCGCCATAAGAAGTAAACCAGGCAGAGAAAGTAAATTTTTGTATTGTATTTTCATTGAGTTTATAATTATGATTCGCGGCAAAAGTAAAATTAGATTTGACTTAAACTTGTAGAATAAAATCGACTTAAAAAAACAATTTGAAATAAATAAAAGTTGTAATCTTGCCGTTGCTTTTAATAAAAAAAGCATCCATACTTGTTTCGAATAACTCCATTGAAATTAAGTACGAAAACAATAATTCACTCCATAATTATAAATGCTAATTTGATAAGTATTTAAAATGAAAACAAAATTCTACTCGTCAATAATTATTGCAGCACTAACTTTGCTCGTTGCACACGGAGCCAATGCACAATGCACATGGCAAACAACCATCACTGATGGATTTGAATATCAAACCGTTTGTCCTGATTTAATTCCTGGAACTACCATACATAATATACCACAATCGTATGCGGTGCATAACGGAACTTACTCACTCTATCTCAACTTTGTTAATTGTGTGGGTGGCACAGGTTGCTGCGCAGGTGATACAGTTTATAAGCGCAGCATTGCAGTTTGCCGTAATATGTCGCAAAGGTTTTCTACATGGTTTACCACCAGCTTTACCGGTTTACAATGCGACCTTAAAATAGTAATAACCGATGGTAACAATAACGTTTTGAATTTACAGCCAAGTATTTCAGCTCCATATTCACCACTCTGGATTCAATACAATTCAGGTACAGTGACTCCTACCACAGATACTATTAATTTTATTATGATTACGAATGTAGGCGGAGGCAATGGCAACGACCTTTCAATGGATGATTTCTTAATGGAAACCTGTTACCCAAACTCGACAGCTACATCAACCAACGGAAATATCTGTTCTAATGATTCGGTGTATAACCTTGTTGATTTTTTATCAGCTAATGCCGATACCACCGGAACATGGGGCGGCCCCTCAGCACTTGGCGGAGGCTATCTCGGAACATATACTACGGCAACTTCGCCAGCAGGAGCATACATTTACACAAGTGCATTTTATGGCACAGGCCCAGGATGCCCGATGACTACAGATACTGTTTTGGTTGACACGGTTTCACCACCTGCGCCATACTTAGGCAATGATACTATCATTTGTTCCACTTCAACTTTATTGTTAGACCCGGGCAATTTTCCGGGTGGAGGTTATGTATGGAACACGGGTGCAATAACTCATACCCTTTTAGCAAGCACCATTTTTGTAAATGGAGATACCAGCATCTATACAATTAAAATAACTGATACCAACGGCTGCATTGGTACTGATACGGTTACGGTAATATTTTTTGATTGCTCAGGTATTGATGAATATGATCAATCATCAATATTAAGCGTTACACCAAATCCTGCAAGAGATTTTATCCTCATTCGATCGGATAATAAATTGATAGAGAAAATAAATATTCTTAATATCAATGGTAAAGTAGTTAAATCACTTTCATCGTTTGAACCTGGTAAAATTTTCATTGGCGATCTACTTAAAGGAATTTATACTATTGAAGTAATAAATGGAAATAGAATAGTTGCCGGAAAGTTTATTAAGATGTAACAGGAATTTTTTTCAGTATAAAAGTTTATAATTGTATTTGGTTTAATTTACAATCAAAAAACGAAAATGACTTACAACTCATATTTACAAAATTTTTTAGGCGATTCAGGTGACTTGTCTATGGAGAACGGTCTTTTGATTTTTACTATTTCAGAAAGCGGAGTAGGAGGTAAATGGACTTTGGTAAAAATTCATGACGACTTTGTTATTTTAAACAGTGATTATTCTGAATGTATTCCTACTTCATCATTCATTATTAAATATCGCAAGAAATAAAATGTAATGCCACAAAGGCACGAAGTCACTAAGAAAAAGTAAATCAAGTTCTGCTTTGAGTCTTCCGGCAATTCACTTTTCATAACTTAATTAGAGTCTGTCAATTAATATCAAGATGTTGATAAATAAGGGGTTTGGGGGT
>JBDTRM010000069.1:0-1593 GCA_039931675.1 Bacteroidia bacterium
CAAATCATACATTATTTAGCTACCTACCAAACGTTCCTATGGAACGAAATGCAAAATCATACTTTATTTAGCTATCTACCAAACGTTCCTATGGAACGAAAGAAGAATTTATCCAACCAAATTATTTTTGATTTATTTTATTGTGAAAGCAAATAAATCAGAATTTTAAAATAACGGAACTAAATAATAGATTGATTTTTTGGAGCCGCAGAGCCAGCATCTCCACTATAAATATTAATATCATTTCCTGCTGAAGCAAGTTCTAATTTCAAATCTTCTATCGTTTTCTTTACAGCAATATTGAATAATTGTTTTATAGCATTGAATTCTGCCATGGTACAATGAATAGTAAAATATTCAACGGTAACAGTAATGCCGTTCTTATTAAAATCTGTAAAGAAGACAGAGAACTTTACTATTTTTTCCGGGTCATGTGAAAGTATTTTTTTGACTTCTTCAATAAGCGTTTCAATATTTTTTGTTGCTGTGGAGGTAGAAAATTCCAATTTAATTTCTGCTCTTCGCTGGGTACGCATGCTTAGGTTATCAACCATACTGTCAACCATTTGTTTATTGGGAACGGTTACCAATGTTTTTTCTGGCGTGCGTATGCGTGTGCTGCGTAAGCCAATATGTTCTACTGTGCCGCTGATATTATTTACTTTTAAAGTATCGCCGGTATAAAAAGGTTTGTCAAAAAATATAACAAATGAAGCGATCAGATTTTCCAGGCTTTCCTTTGCCGCCAATGCTAAAGCCGCACCAACAATACTCAATCCTGTAATTACTGAACCAACATTTTGATTGAAGCCAGATTTAATAATCATTAAAATGCCGAAAATAGTAATAATGACTTTTAGAAAATCGCGGAAAAAGGTAATGAGCTGATCATCTGCTTTATCTTTTGTAATTTTTGCTTTTTGTTCAAAGATGAGTGCAATAAAATCGATCAGGCTCCGTATGAACCAGAAAAAATAAACAATGATGAGGCAGATACCGATTCTTTGAATGATCTCATCCGTGGCATGTCCATATATTTTAAATACAAAGGCTCCAGGAAAATTTAATTTATCAATGGCAAAAATGGAAATGGAGATTGTGATAAACCATGAAAGTGGTTTAATGAGCAGTGCAATAAATGCAGTTTTCTCAATGTTCTTCCAGTTATTCTTTACAATGATATAGAGTAATGAAGCAACGTAATGTGATAAATATCTTTTGAATAATAAGAGGAAAAGGATCGTAGATAATACAACCAGGTAACTTTCGACTGTGTTTTCAAAAATAATTCTATCTAAAAAATTCATGTTGTGAAACTAATTTTAATTTTACATTTTTTAAGTGGTCGGTGGGGACACCGACCACGGCATATTGGGACAACGTCCACGGCATATTGGGGCACCGGTTACGCGGACTTGGTGAAGTAGTTAGTGAGCGCACCAGCTACGGAAGTCCGAATCCCTCGGTTGCTGTCCACACCACAACTGTTCGGAAGTTTTTTATCTACCCCAATGATTGGAACGCGGATGACACGGACCAGGCTGATGAACACGGATTTATTTTTTGTTCCAAAAAATTACAGATCAATTAATA
>JBDTRM010000070.1:0-9696 GCA_039931675.1 Bacteroidia bacterium
TAATGCAAATGGATGCACAGGTTCTGTTTCTGTAACAACAACAGTTAATGCAAATTCAACTCCATCTATTAGCGGCAGCTTATCATTCTGTTCAGGAAGTTCAACAACTTTAGATGCAGGCAGCGGTTACAGCTCTTACAACTGGTCAACAGGAGCGACTACGCAAACCATTTCAGTTAACACTGCAGGTTCATTTATAGTAACTGTTACTAATGGAAGTGGATGTACTGGTTCTGCTAATGTTTCTACAACTGTTAATGCAAATCCAACTCCTTCAATCAGCGGAAGTTTATCATTCTGTTCAGGTAGTTCCACAACTTTAAATGCTGGAAGCGGTTACAGTTCTTACAATTGGTCAAACGGTGCAACTACTCAAACTATTTCTGCAAACACAGCAGGTACATTTACGGTAACTGTTACTAATGTAAATGGTTGCACAGGTTCTGTTTCTGTAACAACAACAGTGAATGCGAACCTTACTCCTTCTATCAGCGGAAGTTTATCTTTCTGTTCAGGCAGTTCAACAATTTTAAATGCTGGAAGCGGTTACACTTCGTACAACTGGTCAAACGGAGCAACTACACAAACTATTTCTGTAAACTCTGCAGGAACATTTACAGTAACTGTTACTAATGCAAATGGATGTTCAGGTTCTGCATCGGTTGTCACAAACTTGAACCCCTCTCCTACTCCATCAGTTAGCGGTTCATCATCATTCTGTGCGGGTAATTCAACAGTATTAAATTCAGGAAGTGGTTTTAGCAGTTATGTTTGGTCAACTTCTGCCACTACTCAAACTATTACAGTGAATACAGGTGGTATCTATACTGTTAGTGTAACAAATGTTTCAGGGTGCACAGGTTCGGCTTCTAAAACGGTTACAGTTAATGCTCTTCCTTCAGTAACAATAACAGGAGCATCTTCATTCTGCCCGCCCGGCTCTACACCGCTTAATGCAGGTGCAGGTTACAGTGCTTATTTATGGGACGATGCTTCGACAAGCTCAGCACGCAGCGTTTCAGCAGCCGGAACCTATACCGTAACAGTTACTAACCCAAGTGGTTGCACTGCATCAGTTAGTAAGACTATTACAACTGGTAATGCAGCTCCTGCACAACCGGGCTTAATTACAGGTGCAACAACTGTTTGCAAGAGCAGCACCGAAACATATTCTATCGCTGCAGTGCCGGGTGCAACTTCATATACATGGACTGCAACTTCAGGTGCATCAATAAGTACGGGACAAGGTTCAGCAACTGTAACTGTTAGTTTTAGCAATGCGGCTGTATCAGCAAGCATATCAGTTGTTGCAAATAACGGATGCGGCACCAGCATTGCGCGTACACTGACTTATACAATAACCAATGCCCTACCTGCCCAACCTTCCAATATCAATGGACAGTTATGGGGTCTTTGCAATCTGAATAATGTGCCTTACAGTTGCCCTGCAACAACTAATGCAACATCATACTCATGGACAGTGCCTGCAGGAGTTACTGTACTTACAGGACAAGGAACAAATGCCATCACAGTTAAATATACATCAACATTTGCAGGCACTGGAGCTATCTCTGTAGCAGCAGTAAGCGGCTGCGGAAGCAGCACTTCAATTTCAAAAACAGTAAATGCAAAGCCACAGCAACCGGTCATTTCCGGTCAAAACTGGGCTTGCCAGGACCAGCAGGGTTTAACCTACTCAGTAGCCGCAGTACCCGGAGCAAGTTCATATACATGGACAGTGGTGAATGGAAGTTCCATCGTGAGCGGGCAAGGCACTACTTCAATAACTATGAACTGGGGAAAAATAAACGGAGTAATTAAATGTGTTGCTAACAACGGGTGTGGAAATAGCCTTGCGGGACAACTTGCAGTTTCATTTACCTGTAAAACAGCAGCAACAGGCGAAGACTTCTCTGAACTGAACTTGTATCCCAACCCTGCTTCTTCTGTTGCAACAATTTCATTTGAGGGATTTGCAGAGGGTAATGGTCAGTTAGCAGTTTATGATTTAATCGGTAAGCAAGTAATAAAACAAGACATTGCTGTTACAACAGGCAATAACAACTATAAGCTTGATTTATCAGCTTACTCAAAAGGAGCCTATATGGTAAGAGTTACTTATAATGGAGTGGTAAGAAATTGTAAGTTGATTGTGCAGTAAATTACACAAGGATTAATAACGCTTTTGAAAGCCGTCTCTAATTTGAGGCGGCTTTTTTTAGACCGGGCTGATGGTTATTACCTGCTATGTAAATACCTGAACTGTCTATCGCGTTTTGCCGCGCACGTTCATCATTGTTGGTAACATTACTGCTATCCGACCAAAGAAAATTGAAATTTTGTGCGTCCACATTTGATAGCATCATTGCAGCCAACACACAGGAGTATATTTTTTTCATAAATGATTGTTGTTTTAATTCATAGCTGTGTTGTAGCAGCTTAGGTTAATTATTATCAAGGCATGGAACACCTTCTAAGCATCAGGCAGGATGCCCATAAGCGCTTAATCCTGCGAGGGTAAATGTATTTTTTTGAGAGCATGAAAATTAAATAATTGATTAGAGCCATTTGATTAATCATGAAAAAACTCAGATTTAAGAGCCACGTGTGTGGACGCAGAGCGAACATGAGTTAATGTTTAATTAAGATTTATTTTCAATAAATGGCGGTTGAATTATTTATTTTTTGAAAGGCGTTTTCTGTTTGGTGGCAGTGGAGCACAAGGGGACCCTTGCGCTATTATTTTTTATATACTTGCACTATTAGGGAACCTTCAAATTGTTTCATTTGACAGATTACGAAGGAATTTTCGAAAAATAAAATACTTAATAACCAATTACTTAACCCGCCCAAAAAAAAATTTCTTGACAAACGCATTTTTACAACATTATATTGAGCAAATATATTATTGAGTACCATAAACTATTTACAACTCAAAAAATTTAAAACCCAAACTCTTTTGTTTGCTATACAATAACTAATAATCACTCCAGCGCAAACGAAACCGTAATACATACGGCAGGAACATATCAGTTTACTCCGCGAGTTATTACCTTAACGATTTAACACTGCCTTGCTGTTATCACATTAGTTTTACATATAACTATCTGCAGAGCTATACGAAAGAAATATCCAATATCCACTTAATTTATTAGTGATGAGTGCTACAATTAAAATTTTGACGATGTAACAAAAATGAAAAGAATGTTACAAATCATGCTTTCAATTTGCCATTTAATAAAACCTCAATGATAATCCTAAATTCAAATTCAGCTACGTTCAATTAAACAACACATATAAAGTAATTATACGATGCCTCATTAAATGATTAGTCATTACATATTAAATAGAAGTGCAGTAGGAATGAGCTTGAGAATAGATGTATTAATTCTAATAAATAATATTATGCCATCAGCAATTGGCAGATGGACTGCCGCGACCAAAACACCCGGAGATTCTCTATTTAAACCAGATAATGTCGGGTTTTTGTTGTTCACTCAGCACTTTTACAAACTTTGTAGTCAATTTTATTGCACTTTCATAAAGTACGAATTAAGAATAAATGATTTTAAAATTTCACTAAAAAACAAAAATTATGAAAAAATTATTCAGCTTGAAGGATTGTTCCGAAAGCGAACCAATGGATCCAGGACCTGGTAGTAGCCCTGAGGAGTTGTACGACTATAATAATGAGTGGGGAGTTTGGGCTAATTCTTGCATTGCGGAACTTAACCCTAAACTACCAACGGAGCCGCCAAATACTAATGTTGAATCAGACAAATTCGAAGATAACAACGGATATGTTTGGACAAGAACTAATTCATCAAAAGGTGTAGATTTTAAACTGGATTTCTTTAATACTCCAATGAAATTAAAATCACTTTTATTAAGTAATTCAAAGGACCTTCTGATTATTGGTATTCGAATATCTTTAAACTACTATTCCATATTGACACTTGGATTGGATGGAATTAAAATGCAAGCAATAAAACGTAATAAACTTAGGTGTGTGAATTTATTAAGTATCATATCTAATCACGTAAAAATTCCAAATGTAGATTTGGAAAAAATTCCTAATACTTTTTGGGTTAAACACAAATAAAGTTAAAGATATTTCTTTTTTTTGTTGACCATATGTTCACCTTTACTTCCATCCCAAAAACAAAGACAAACAAGTGCAATCTTCCAAGGCTTTCCCTTGATGAAATTATTTCAATACTTTTAGATATCTTATTTTGCAGAAACATTAAAATGAAATTAATATTATTAAAACAAATAAATTATGGCTGACTTAAAAAATTCACAACGGATTAATTACAAAGCAACATATAATCAAATTAGTCCTGGAATTAGCGATTCCAGAGATCCCAAGGACCCCAAACATCCGGGTAACACTCTTAAAAGAGGACTCGAAAAAGCCGCTTTTATTCAATCGCTTAGAATTGCCCAACAGGAATTGATACCACTTAAAGGACATTTTATAGAAAGAGACGCCAACAAAAAAGAATCGATTAAAATATTTAATGCAATTGAACTATTGGTTAATGATAAAACTTCTTCATCCACGCTCAATAATGCATCTAATTTTTCAGAAATTCATTATTCAAAATTACTTGAAGTTGCGCACACTCTTGTTGAATACCGAGATAGAATTGCAGAAACTATTGATAGAAATGTTGCAGAAATAATATTAAAATATAAGGAATCACACCAAAGACCAACAAGTAATGAAATAAAAGATACCGCGATAAGAGAAAATCCAGAAAAACTAAATGAAAGGACTAAAACGGAATTTTCAACTAATGCTACAGGCATACCTGTTAAAACAATAATATATCCAACAGAGGTATCAGCAAAAAATGATTCAAAGGATAAAGAAAAAAGACAAGTAAAGTCATTTAAATCTGACCTTTCCGTTGATCAAACAAAGTCACTGTTTAATCCGGTAATTTCAGAATTCACCAAAGCCACAACTGATACCTTTAAGTATTCTACCAAAGATGCCATTGAATGGGCAGAGCGTAATCAACCTGATCTTTTCAATAATTTTTATAATAATGCCAAACCTTATTTAACTTCCAGGGAAATTGCCAATACAGATAAAATTAATTTCTTGATGCGTTTTATGGCAACTAATTATTCCAGTTATTTTGACGGTAAGCATACAAAAGGCGCCATTGCAGGATTTGAAGCAAGAATGAATGTAGAGCCGGTTGGAAATTTACACTTAGAACGTATTGAAATGTATCCGGCAGGCATTGAACGCGGAGAATTAATTCATTCAGTTCCACTTGCCCCCGCTGAAACTGTTAACATCAGTCATAAAGAATGGTCTGTAAGGCAGCAGGAATTTGAAGACATTGTTCAAGATTATTTTGAAGGATATAGCGAAGAAGGAGTAGCCGAAAAAAATGACCTTGCAATGTCAAATGAATCCCAAACTAAGCATGCCACTGCTTTAAATGTTGGCGCATCATTGTCTGCCAGCTATTCCTCGGTTACATTAAGTACATCGTTCGGTTATAATGCAACTTCCGATGATCAACAATCTAAAAAAGACAGTCGTAATCATAGCATGGCGATTACCAAAAAAGCCTCAGCCCGAACCAAAAAAGATCATAAAATAACTTTTAAAGTAACTTCAATTGTTGGCAGCGAAGACCAATCAGTTAGGGTAATAACAAACCCAAGCGACACAGATGCTATGCGCATTGATTATTTTCAACTTGCCAGAAAGTGGAAAGCAAATTTATTGCGTTATGGGCTAAGAATGACCTATGATATTGTAATTCCAGACCCGGGTTCGGCTTTAATTACAAAAGTGAGACAGGTAAAAGATCTTGACGCTTTAATCAATGTTCCCTTTTCATTCCCTCTTCCTTTAACAGCAATCTGGTATAATTCCCTTGCAACCGATCCACATTTTATTTCCAATTACGATCAACTCGCAGCACAGTACGATGCAAGTGTAACAGCACCACCTGAAGCTATTAAATATGTAAATGTACATAAAGAAACAGCCGAGGTGCAACATTATGATTATGTAAACTTTGATTCGTTAGAATTCGAGATTGATGAACAATACTATATACACGCAATACAATGGAATTGGGCTGGTCAGATTAATGATGGTGAAACCAGAAATTATTTCAACTTGATTAATTTACAAATTGCGGATCTAATGGGTAAATCAGGGAAACTCGCCTTAGATATTATGTTTCAATACATGTATAATTTTGTAATCAATATAGAATTCACACTCCGTCCAAAAGTTCAGGTACTCTTAGATTGGCGCTTACAAGTTTGGAATCAATTACGTCAGGCTGCAGAAGAACATTATTACAAAAGCATTCAAAATTATAAGGACGAGAGAGCACAACTCATTGCCGAAATTAATAATTACAATACTTTGACTTTGAGAAAAATGGAGCAGGAGGAAATAATGAAAGGTGTTTTACGCTGGATATTCGGACCTAATTTTTTTCTTGTTCCTTTTAATATCGCAAGCCTGTTTGGCAGTGATAGCAATGACCCTGAAGTGCAGGATGTCTTAGATCCCAACAAGCTAACAATGACTCAATGGCAAGAAGTTTTAGAACACGGTGAGTTCATTAAATACATTCATAATGCTATTGAATGGGAAAACGTACTTTATTTTACCTATCCCTATTTTTGGGATGACAATAAACTTTGGGACTTTAAAAAATTTCTTTTTCATCCTGATCCAACTCACAATGTTTTCCTAAGATCGGGAGCAGCAAGAGTAGTTTTAACCATCCGCCCGGGTTTCGAAGACAGCTTTACACAATTGGTAGAAAATGGTGCATTCAGTACCTTGCCCGGTCCACACCCATACGTAACAATTGCACAAGAAATACAAAATTTTGCCAAAACAAATTATCCCGGTTTTCCACCTGCTAATCCTGAGCAAAATGCGCGTCCGCTTTTATATTTAGAACAACGCAGGGTATGGAAGGAAATGCAATATATTATTCAACTGATGGATGCCTTCAAAGCCGATCCTCCCAACAATGGGCATTTCCCTGGAACGATTGCTGGCAATGCTGTTCCATCAGTTCAGTTAACTCCTTATTTAAATGGTGTTATTGTTATCAATGGAGTCAACTATAATGGTATTAACGATTACAATACTCAGGCAAATGCAAAACAACTTGCCCTTGATCCTAAGACGACATTAGAGGCGTTATTACCAACCTATGCCAATGTGCCTGTCAATGATTACTGGAATAACCCGTATTTTTATAAATCTCCAGGAGATACAGGTGATTATGATCTTATATCTTTTGGAGCAGATGGTCAACTTGGAGGTGTAGATAAGGATTCAGATATTTCTGCAAATGCTGAAGCTTCTTTAATTGCAACATGGTTTGAATACACTCCTGTAAATGCGCTGGATATAGGTATCACTATCAATGCACCCAATGCAACCCCACCCGCCATTAAGCCTGATATTGCCTGATAATTGAGTATTGGAAATACAACCAATGATAAGCCCATCGTTTGACCCCAATGGAATCAAAGTACAAACTCCTTCGGTAAAGGGGTTTTATGAAATATATCCGGCCACCCGGGGGCAGGTTACACCCCTGATTGACGCTCCTTCCACATTTAAAAAAATGTTTGAAATAATGATGGCTGCCAGCCGATACATTTATATATCAGCTTGGTACTTGCAAACAGATGCACTTATTAATGGCATTAGTAGCCCCCCAGCATTTAAAGCGTTGCTCAAGAGCATAATTGCCAAAAACAAATCTCTTCAAATAAAAATTCTTATTAGTTATTTACCTTCCATGATTTTTCCCGATGCGAAATCGGCTGTCTCTTTTCAAAAAGAAATGTTAGCACTTAATCCCCCAGGAAGAAAACTCAAACCTGTTAATGTTCAGATTTTTGAACATCCTTTTTACCGCACTCTTAATAGAAAGAAAATGCCCTTAGGTACAAGCCACGATAAGTTGATGATCGTTGATGGACGATATGCATTTTGTGGGGGAATAGAATTTACAAAAGAATATAATAAGCCTACACACCGCCACGATATTCATTCTTTTATTGAAGGTCCAGTTGTATCCCATTTTGAACAACATTTTGTCACCCACTGGATGGAGGCAAGAGTAAATGCAAATCCAAAGGATCCAATGGACGCAGGTGACCTAACAATATCCCCATCATCCTATGATGCCAAAAAAATAGCACATGCTGTTCAGGTAGCGATCACAAAATCGGGAGACGGACCGTTAAATTATACTCCCCTACAACAGGATATTTTTGAATCCTATAAGGCATCAATTGCTGAAGCATCGAAATATATTTATATCGAAAACCAGTATTTCCGCGACCTTGATCTTGCTACTATTATCTGGAACAGAATTAATAAAGTGCCTGACCTGAGGGTTATTATTGTGCTTCCCCACAGTGCTGAGGAAAAGCCAAAGGATTCCAAAGCTTTAGCTTTAACAGAACATGCTGTTTTTATTCAGAGAAGAACCATTGACTATCTTAGAACAAGAGATCCGGTACAAAAGAATGTGGGCTTTTTTTCATTACAAAAGTCAAAAACATCATTGACATATGTGCATGCCAAAATTATGATAATTGATGACAAGTGGTTTACAATCGGATCTGCTAATGTAAATCCAAGAAGTTTTTACCTAGACTCAGAAACCAATATTTGCGTACTTGATAAAACAGCTGCTAGTGACTTCAGATTTGATTTGTGGAAGGAACATTTTGGTAACCCAGGAAAACCCGCAAAAGATATATCTAAAAAAACCGACATAACCAATGCTTCAAAATTCTTGGATATGTGGAAAGCTGAAGCGGTAGAAAACGCAAAAAGGATTTCACGAGGTAACGCAATGTCCTCTCAAATTGTGCAACACGATCCCGCATCAGGGAAGGAAAGACCTAGTAGCTTCGGAGAACCTAATATCGATAGGTTGGTTATGTTGGAAGGAAGTCCGAAGGAATTAAAATGGCCGGCAGATAAATCGCAAATAGCTGAAGCATAGGAAATCCGTCCTGAATATTATAAACGCATTTAATCTCTTTTATTATGATATTAACCTCTTCACAAATCAAACAATTAATAGCTTCTGGCGGCAGCTTAGTTATTGACGGCTCTTTTATGACCTTAAACCAATTAAAACAATTTGCCACTGATATAACTAAATCCACTGCTACAATTACTATAAAAAATATTGGAAATATTACACCAGCACATTTGAAACAAATAGCTGCGATTGCTCCGGGACAAATTATTTTTGATTTAAGTTAATAATACTCAAGTTTAATAAATATTATACTTACACAAAAAAAACAAAACTTCTCTAACACTCAGTGCTACCTTGCAGTAGTGAAGTAATGCATTGTGGACAGCATTGAACAAACTTTAGCACTTGTATTTATGGATACACATTCGTTGTAAGAGCCCCCCGCTTCCAAGTCTACCGCAGGTGTCCTCTCCTGTGCGGGCAACAGCAAACATCTTTGATTTATCCCGTTTCCTCGCTGTGGTAAGCTGTTTCACCCCACGGTAGCGGGTGGAGACTCTGAAAATACAGAAAGCAATACCTCAAATGCAATACCGCGGGTCTCCTTCAAGGATTTCCTGCTCAAGCTTAGGCGCCTCGCCTGCCTTCCATAAACGTGTGCGATGCACAACACGGTAAG
>JBDTRM010000071.1:0-42527 GCA_039931675.1 Bacteroidia bacterium
GCTTTGCAGTTACAGCACCTCCTAAAGCTCCTTTATCTTGTGGCTCGAGGCTTATTTCAAAAGCTATGACGGGTTGGAGTAGCGGACCCGTTAGTTTAAGATAAACCAAAAATGGCAGCCGCTGGCGATAGCTGTTTTTATCAGCCTCGCTTAGCCCTGAAATTTCATTGGCCACAAGATCAACAGGAGAGGCGCGTACAGTATATATGGCAGTTATATTTACTTCTGCATCTAAAGGATCACCATTCCAAATTATGGTACTGCCTTTTTCAATATTAAATTTTCTTTTTACAAATGACTGCAACGAAACAACGTAGCTGCCGTCAGTTAATTCGTAAGTGCCGGTTAAAGTAATTTTTCCACTTGGATCAAGACTGAAACTTAATGCAGCGTCACCTTTAACAACCAATGAATCATTACTCACCGGGTCAATAAGTAATCTTAACGTTGCTTTATTATCTATTTCAATTGATGAAGTAATATCATATCCAGTTAATGCGCTTTTCTTTTTTTCAGTTTCTTCATTACGGATTATTATAGGATGGAATTTGAGCGAGTCAAGAAACACCACAACGTTTTCGCCACGATCAGTAGTTAGTTTTGTTTCGGGCACAGCAAATGTAAATGATGAACCGTTTTTAAGTTTTATTTTTGATTCCACCACTGGAAGTGTCATCGGACCTTTTATCTTGACATCACAATCAATAATCATACGGCCGTAATAATCTATGTTAGGTTGTGGAGTAGTATTGAATACTAAAAAGTCATTGGCATTAATAGAAAGATTAAATCCGAAATCAGAAAAGTGCTTCATGGTAACTGCGCCATTGATTGATGCTTTGTGTTCATCCTCATCAATAATGGTGAAATTATTAAAACTCAATGCTTCAGGTGAAATGGAGATTTTCTCATTGACCAAGTGTAACCTGTTATTAAGTGCAGCAGGTCTGAAGTAGCCATCCTTAAAAATAATATCTCCGTTTATATCAGGTGATGTAGTGCTCCCTGTAATAGTTAAATTACCGGCAATGCTTCCTTCTGTTTCACTGATTTGCCCCATTGAAAAAGCTTCAACAGTTTTTAGAGACAATGATTTTATTTCAGTTTTTAAATTCAATCCGTTCGCACTGTCCTTTGGAAAAAATGTCCCGTTCACATTCATATCATTACCGTTGCCAGCAAGCTGAACGGCAAGTGTAAATTTTTCTGCTGTAGGATTTTCGGCCTTTATTGCAATGTTGCCAACGGGTACTCCCTTTACTTTTAAACTATCAAGTGTGGCATTGGCGATAATTCCATAACTATTATTTACTTTTTTTAATAACACATCAGCATTCAGATTTCCTATAATAAATGAAGTGTCTTTTTGAACTATACGCGAAAGGTTATTGAGATCAAAATTTTTAATTTCAATTTTTATATTATCACCATACTTTTTATTTTCAGAGATAATGCTTACACGTTCACTGCTATTTTCAAAATCAAAATCATTAATCAAAAAACCCTTTTCTCCGAAAGCGATATAATTATTTTCAGCAACAGTCCATTGCTGATTCGCAAGAAAAAATTCGGAAGGACTTAAATGAACCTTATAACCATCTTCAAATTTTTCGGTAACAGAATGAACCTGTATTTTTTTATTTCCATCGGCATCGGTGGATGCAATATCAAGGTAAGCCTTTCGATCCTGCAATCTGCCGTCAACTTTAAAATTTTCAAGTCTTACCTGTGAATTAGAAATGTTGTCTGCTGAAAGTGAATAATTAAATTTTTGCGGATCAGAATTAATATTGAAGTTGAGATTATTTAATTCAATACCGGAATAAATTACCTGGTTCATCTCTGCTTTGATATTCAGGATGTTCTTTTCACTATCAAAGCTGCCTGAAATAATTCCCGGGTCAAACGCAGTAAGTTGTGGAAACAGCACTTCTGATAAAACAGGATTATTGTGCAATTGAATTTCAAATGAAAAATTTTGAGCTTCCCCTTCTTCATTTTCATTTTTTTCTTTTGTCTTTGCAGAGTCTTTTACCACTGGAAAGAATTGGTTGATGTGTTCTTTAATTTCGGCCATCATATTAGCGGGTGCAAAAGTTCCGGAATATTTAATTCCAACTATTGCACTCTGCAAACTCACTTCACTTTTTCGTTTTTCATTTAAGGATGCAAAAACTACTGAATCAAGCCTGTATTTAACACCATGTTTTGCTAATATCAATTCAGTAACTCCGGCAGTACCCGAAATTGAATTCATGTCTTTGCCTTTCAAATCAATAATTGCTTTGGCTCCGATGCGGAGATCATCCTTACTGAAATTGAGATTTTTAAGATCAGCACCTTTTAGATCCAAAGAGAATTTATAATGTTCATTATCCGGCTCCATGTTTACTAATCCGTCAAAGTCTAACGCCAGATTACTGTCATTCATATTCAATTGCCCTTCAAACTGCTGTGAAGTAATGTTTCCATTAATCGCCAGGTTGTGATAAGTGTAATTATTATAATATAATGCATCGCCCTTAACTTTTACGGTTGCAGCAATTGTGTTTTTTGATAATCCTTTTCCTGTTGCCGATGCTGTTAAGGTAACAGGTCCCAATGTGGTATCCTTTAGAAATTTGCCAACATTCAATTTGACAAGCGAAACATCTGCTTTGAAATTTTCATTCCTGTCAATGTTGCCGCTTGCTGTAACACTTCCATAATCAGATGCAAATACTGTAACTGTTTGAAATTCTTTTATTCGTCCTTTAAATCTTGAACTTATGCTGATGTTTTCAGGCAATGAAATATTTTGCGGTATCATCTTCCCTAAAAGTTTTACAAGATCATTTCTGCCGGTCTGCAATTTTAAATTTGGAAAATCGAAATATGCGTTGGCCCCATCAGGTAAACCTGTAATTAAAAAATCAGTAGTTAATAAAGTTTTTGCACCGATATGTATTTCAAGTCTTTCGCCTTTCAGGTTTCCTACGAGGCCGGTAATGTTTCCCGATATTTTAACTTCATTTTCTTTATGATTGAAAAAAGGTTGTGTATCAAGTTGCGGACTGAAATACAATACATCAGCAGCACTTATCGTAGTATTTTTCAATTCGGCTTTTACAAATAAATTTTGGATAGAATCTTTAAGGGAAGCAAGAGATGAAAATTTCAAATCAACAGATGCATTGATTGATGAGCGATTGGTTTTTATATATATATTATTTGATGTGATGCGATGATCATCCATCGAAAATTGTGTTGATAGGTTTGAAAGTGAAAATCCATCATCACTGGTAACCGATGCTTGTTTCAAATTAAGTTTTATTACAGAAGCCGAATAAATAAGATCAGTTGCATTTATATTTAATGTTTTATAATTAAGATGCGAAGCGTCAAAACCTTTTTTCAAAGCTGGTTGATTGATGATGTTATAATTAAGCTGATTGTTATTAAGTGCAATTTCTTTTACGGTTACACGCCAGTTATTTTTCGTAGTTGCATTTTCTGCTGTTACATCACTATCCGCTTTTACTTGTGTAAAATTTAATTGAATTTTGCTTTCAGCTAACTTTATTTTATCCAACAATAATTCTTCCTTATTCAAATCAAGATTCGCATGTTTTAATTCAAGATCGTTAATGGTTGCATTAATTTTATTGGAAACAGTTTTATCATTATAGGTTACCAAACTTTTTTCAATGGTTAGAGAATTAACCAACAGGCGCGGAAGGACGATGGTTGTATCTGATTTTTCAGATATGGATTTTTTATTGATCTCAACCAAACCTTTTAATCCCGTAACAGCTAATTCATCAACATCATATAATTGCTCATCAAGGTTAAGCCGGTTCATTTTTAAATTCAATGATTCGAGATCAATTGCTGCAAGCATTCCATTATACCGGTCATTAAAGTTGACCTTGATGTTTTCCAGACTTACATTGTCTAATTCAAAGGTGTTTGATGATTTCTTTTTTGGTGATTTTACTTTTGTTGTATCGCTGAATGATGTTATCAGAAAATTATAATTAAAAAGACTGTCACCTTCTGCACGCGAAACATTTGCTGTCAGCGTTTTCAATGATATTTTTTGAATATGAATATTTCCTTTAATCAGGGCAATCATATCCATATTGACTTCTAACCTGCCGGCATACACTAATGTATCCTTCGCAGTATCCTCAAGATAAACTCCTTCAAGAAAAACTGATTTAGGAAAAGAAATTCCCACTCTTGCAATCTCTACTTTGGTGTGAGTTTTATTGCTAACGTAAGCTGTAGCCTTATGAATAATAAAATTCTGAAAAGCCGGAAGCTGAATTAATAATGCAACAATTATTAAAAGTAATGTTATACTTCCTAAAATCCATCCTGTTATTTTTAAAACCTTTTTGAAAATGCGCATCTTAATTAAATTAAATGCCCCGCATTAACACGGGGCATTTTTCTGAAAGGCAAAACTTGATTTAAAAAGGTTTGTCGCCCCTGATAATCCGGAGCAGCACTACTATAACTGCAATCACCAGCAGGATATGAATTAACCCTCCACCTACATGGTAGCCTACAAAACCAATAAGCCAAAGTATTACCAAAATTACCGCGACAAAATACAAGAGATTTCCCATGATAAATATGTTTAAAGTTCAGAATTTTAAATCGAAAAATCTTGCCAGTAATTAATTTCGCTGTTATGTATTAAGTTGGGGAAAGTATGACACATTTAATTTTTTAACTATCTATATTCATAACCTTTGGTTCAATCTGAACTTCATGCTTGTCAATATAAACCGCATAAGCATTCGGAGTAATTTTCTTTCCATAATTTATTGCGTAGATTTTTGTAAACTCTGCACCGAAGTAGAGTATAATAGACGTGTAATACACCCACAATAAAATTATTATTAATGAACCTGCAACTCCATAAGTTGAAGCAACAGCAGAACTGCCGAGGTAAGCACCAATTGCAAACTTGCCAATCATAAAAAGAAATGATGTAAAGGAGGCCCCGATAAATGCATCCTTATACGCAATTTTTCCATCAGGCAAACTTTTAAATATAATGGCGAATAATAAAGTGATGATTACAAACAGAACAACAACATTTAAAATATGGAATAAGGTAACAGTAAGACCGGGAAAAATATGTTGTAACCTGTTACTGAACACATCCATTAATGCATTTACTATAAGTCCTACTATTAACAGAAAGCCCACAGATCCTATCATTGAGAATGACATTAAACGGTTTTTCAAAAATTTTATCAAGCCTCTTTTTGGCTTTGCTTTTAATCCCCATATATAATTCATTGAATCCTGTATCTCAGCAAACACACCTGATGCACCGAATATCAGTGTGATAACTCCTATGATTGCTGCGAATGTATTACTGCTGCTAAGTTTCACATTTTTAATCATATCCTGTATTTGCACAGCAGCTTGATTTCCAACTAAGCCATTTATTTGTCCAAATATTTCCCCTCTTACGGCTTCGGTTCCGAAAAATATTCCACATAAAAAAATTATAATTAACAGCAACGGTGCCAGGGAAAAGATTGTATAGTAAGAAAGTGAAGCGCTTAGCTTAATAGCATTGTCATCCATAAATGCTAAAAAGGTATTCTTAAAAAGGAGGCCAATTTTTTTGCCTGTGTTCTTTATATTCATAGTTAAGATTTATTTGGCACTGCTTTGGGCAAGTCCAATCTCATGCCATTAAAGAAAATATTACGCAAGTTATTTATTGTGCTCACAGTTATTGCCGTTTTAATTTTTGGAGCACAGTTGCTGCTCACACATTATCTCAACAGTAAAATTAAATCTGATATTGAAGATGAGGTTATCAAACAATCTGATGGCAATTATCACCTGTCAATTAAAAAAGTCAAAGTAAACTTATTTACCCGGTCAATTATTATAACCGGTATTCAATTGATTCCTGATAAAGAAAAACGTGATCTGTTTGAGCCGGTTTATTATTTATCGGCCACTGAGCTTAATTTTTCTGGTTTTGATCTGATTCCTCTTATTAAGAATCGTGAATTGATGATTGATAAAATGAAACTAAGCAATCTTGCTGCGGGCATTTACAGGGCCGAAAAATTCAGGAACTCAGATGAAAATAAGAGCACTAAGCAAATTACACTTTACGGTTTAATAAAAAAGCAATTACAATTATTATCAATTAAAACTATTGAAATATCAAATGCTGATATTAAAATTTACGATCATGTTACTGATACCAAACCGTCTCTGAACAGCAATGACAATAACATAACTGTGATTGATTTTAAAATTGATAAGACTGCCGATGAGCATAAACGGTTTTTTTTAGCGCGCAAGTTTGAAGTAATCATTAATAACTTTTCGTATATCACCAATGATAGCCTTTATGCATTGCAGGTTGAAAAGGTTACTGCTTCTTATACCGATTCGCTTTTATGCCTTGATGAGGTTAAGCTGATACCCAATTATTCGAAAAATCAATTTGGTGATGCAGCAGGTAAACAAACCGACCGTTTGAAAATCTCGGTTTCCAAAACCTGCTTTAACCAAATTGATGTAAAACTTTTTTTTGAACGTGGATGGATGGTTGCAAAATTATTGGAGTTAGACAGTGTATCCATTAATGCTTATCGCGATAAGAACGATGAGAGATCTAAAAAGAGGGTTAAATCAGTGCAGCAAATGATTAAGGCAATTCCATTTTTTATTGCAATTGATACATTAAAATTAAATAACGGCAATGTATTTTATGAAGAGCTTAGCAAGGGATCAACAAAATCCGGAAAAATATTCCTTCATATTTTGAACGCTGATATTAGCGGTTTAAATAATGATTCTATGATGAATGAGCATGAAGGTAAACTTATATTAAAAGCAACCGCTTTGATAATGGGAAAAGGCAAATTAGAAGCTCAATATACTTTTCCGCTCAACACTGATAAAACGATATTTGATTGCAGCGGCAGACTTTCTCGTTTTCAATTAAAGGAATTAAATGGGATAACCGAAAATAGTGCAAATGTTTCAATCAAGAATGGAGAAATTGAATCTATGACATTTTCTTTTCATGCAAATGATGTATTTGCAAAAGGTAAAATGAAATTAATTTATCATGATTTAAAGATTGAAGTGCTTAATAAAGATCATGAAAAAACCGGTTTGCTTGAAAAAGTAGAGACGGCATTAGCACATGCACTCATTATTAAGGAAAATAATCCTTCAGGTAAAGAACCTATACGCGAGGCTGAAATTTTTTATTCCCGTGATCCCAATCGTTTTATTTTTAATTACTCCATTAAATCATTGCTTAGTGGAATCAAAAGCACCTTAGGGTTAAAAGTTAATTCAAAAAAATAATGCACCTTTAAAACAGTCATCCAAAAAAAAATCGCACGGAGGCACAGAGAAGCACGGAGAAAAAACCAATGTCGTCCTTAAAGAACTTCTTTGTTTAAAAACGAACTCTCCGATTACAAAAAATTGTTTGATTGAAAAAGATTGAGAAAATGACGGCCGTTTTCAAACAACAACACTTCGTTTGTTTTATGGCATTGCCTTTGGCTTTCAAATAATTTAATTCTGATTAATGTTTAAGCAATTCTTTCTTTCTATACTGTTACTGTTGCTGGTAAATATCTGTGCAGCGCAGCAACAGGCTGTGGAAAAAACTGATTCTGCAAAAGTGTATAAGGATATTGAAAAGTTCTCGAAACGAAATAAATTCACTAAGGTGATTTATGGTTTTATTTTCAGATCAACAGCGCCCAAGAAGAAAACAAAGAAAAATGTAAGACTGAAGCAAAAATATTATAACGCTTATGAAGGCAAGGTCATTCGTTCTATCACAATAATTACATTGGATCCATTCGGTTTTAGTGTTAAAGATACTGTTGCTAATCCAAAAGGATTTTTGATGCGTGCAGGTAATTCATTGCATAAAAAAACGCTACCGATTGCAATTAAAAATTTATTGCTTTTTAGAAAGTACGATGTGTTTGATTCTTTAAAAGTAAAAGAGTCTGAACGTTTAATCAGGAGTCAGAAATATGTGCGTGAAGTTTTTTTGTACCCGGTAATCACATCTAAGAAATCCGATTCAGTAGATATCTTGATTCGTGTGCTCGATTTGTGGAGCATTTTGCCCAGTGTGGGCATATCACCAGTTAAGGTGGCTGTAAGAATAACTGAAAGAAATTTTCTCGGAACAGGTCACCAATTTCAAAATTCTTTTTCGTGGAATCACACTACCGGCAAAAGAACATTCAATACGATTTATAGCATTCCTAATATCAGGAACAGTTATATAACTACTGCATTTCAATACTATATTGACGAAGAAAATAATTTTATCAAATCAATAGCGGTTGAAAGAAAATTTTATTCACCGCTTGCTAAGTGGGCAGGCGGTGCTTTCGTAGGTCAGCAATTTTTACGAAGTGATACCATAGTGACGGATAGCATTATAGACACCCTTACTTTTAAATTTAATATCCAGGATTATTGGCTGGCGCGCGAATGGCAATTGTTTAAAGGAAATAGTGAAGAAGAACGAACAACTAATTTTGTTTCCGCAATAAGATTTTTAAAATTAAACTATTTGGAAACGCCCTTTGACTCTACTAAATTTTATGCTGACCAGGATTTTTATTTATCGGGTATTGGCATTACAACGCGCAAATATTTCCAGGATCATTACATATTTAATTTTGGAGTAACCGAAGATGTGCCTGAAGGCCGGGCTTATGGTATAGTAGGAGGTTATCAATACCGCAACAGTGCAGGGCGCTGGTATGCAGGGCTAAGGGCATCATGGGGCAAGTATCATGACTTTGGTTATTACAGCATCAACATGCAATTAGGCGGTTTTATTAAATCGTCACAAATGGAACAAGGAGCTTTGAATGTAAACCTGATTTATTTCAGCAACCTGCTTGAAATAGGCAACTGGAAAATAAGGCAGTTTATAAAGCCCGAAGCTACTTTTGGTATTAGAAGAGAATCTTTAGACCGGCTTACCATTAATGATGATTACGGCTTAAGAGGTTTTAAAAGCGATTATGTTTACGGAAACAGCAGACTGTTATTAACATTTCAAACTCAATCTTACGCCCCCTGGAATATACTTGGATTCCGCTTCGGCCCATACTTTGTTACTTCATTTGGCATGCTTAGCGATGACCAGACAGGATTTAAGCGAAGCCGGGTATATTCATTAATCGGATTTGGATTGCTTATAAAGAATGAATTTTTAGTTTTTAATACGTTGCAGTTTTCAATTGTTTTTTATCCGTCAATTCCTGGTTCTGGAAATAACATATTTAAAATCAATTCGTATAAAACGACTGATTTCATTTTGCCTGATTTTCAAATTTCAAAACCCGAGATTGTATCCTACCAATAGTTTTATTATTGAGGTTAAAGTTGCACACTATGTGAAAATTCTACTCAAATTTCTTTGGCAGTAATTTTTATTGATCATATATAATAACACTTAAATAAAATCGCAATGAAAACAACAGAAATAACACCGGTGATAACGGAAGAAAAAACACCCATGAAAACAATGGTGTCATGCCTGAATATGTTAATGACAACGGGGTTTGAAACGCAGTTTAAAGCTACGCTTGCCGGGTTAAAATCATTAACCACCGAGCAGATTTATCATCCAAACGAAGTGAAGGTGATCAACTTTTATCGTTTCGAAGGCGAATCAGATCCATCAGACAACTCCATTGTATATGCAATTGAGACCTCTAATGGAGAACGGGGTACGCTTACTGATGCTTACGGACCTTACAGTGATACATTAGTAACCACCTTTATGCAGCAGGTTGAAGAAATACAAAAGAAGGTGGATAAGGAAAAAAAATTAGGAGAATAAAACTCAAGCAACATTTTATAAACTTAATAAATTGAAAAATATGGAAACACGCTTAATTCTTTTTTTGGGAATATGTTGGTTATGCAGTTGTTCTGCATCATCTCCCACTAATAGCAAGGAAGATGAATTGAATGAAAGCAAGCAAAGTACAGCTTCGGCTTTAGCCAAATTACCTTCAAAATATGTGGGTATTATAGGTTGCAGTAGTTGCGACAGCATAGCAATAGAAGTGGACTTAAAATCAGGTGAGCAAAATTATTTGCTTACAAAAAAGTATATGGGATATGGGAGTGATAAAAGAGATAGCGTTAGCTATGATAATGGCAAATGGGAAATTGACGGAGCTAATGAATTGCGCCTCATGAACGAAGTTCCTGATCCTGAATTCAGCAGATTCAAAATAATTTCTGAAGATCATATCATGCTTTTAGATAGTTCAGGGTCTGAAATGACTAACGGAAAAAATTACACGCTCTATGCAATAAAAGATAGTGTAGCCGTAAATTGAAAAATATCCTCCTGGTATTATTCCAATATTTCTTCCGATACATCTGAATCCATAATTCCAAAATTCCACCACATGAAAAGCATTATCAAATTATTAATTACATCTGCACTTGTTTTAGTTTCATTCAGCATATCTGATGCGCAGGTGGTTATGCCTGACAGTGCAGCCTCAGGTAACAGAAGCCAGCCAAAGCAGGATACAACATTGATTAAAAAAGCACCAACCGATACCATTAAAAAACCTGACACGCTTATGCGAGGAAGCATTTATTACAGGGACAGCATTAGTAGGAACAAAAGTAACCCACCCGCTTCTCCTAAGAATAAAAAGTAAAAATTATTATTAAAAGTTAAACACAACTGCAAATTCAGACCTATTTATAAAGTAGCCATCGCTTTAAAATTGAAATTGAATCAGCAAACTCAGATCAACACCAGCTTTAATAGTATATGTTACCTGTTTTAAGGAATTAATTGCTCATACTGTTGACATTAATGCTGCAAACTCATTAATTATTCAGGCATGTAATTTTAAGCTACATATAAAACTATAAAATCATAAACAATGAAAAAATTCAAAATTTCAATCCTATTATTGCTGCTGAGCGGAGCATGCCTTGCACAGCAAACAACTACTACTACAACTGATGAAGATTGTGGTAAAGTAACTTTGGGTTTCATTTTTCTGCCTACTGTCACTAAAGTGGATGTACACCAGCAGGATAATGGAAATGTAAAATCAACAGCGGTTATTGGTTATAGTTTTGGGGGTTATTTAGGGTATAATTTTAACCGTCATGTAGGCGTTCAGATGGAAGTACTTTATTCGAAACTTTCTCAAAAGTTTACAGATGATGCCAATCGCGAACACCGCCTTGATTTATCTTACATTAATATTCCCTTATTACTTACATTAAATACCAACGTGTGCAAAAAGGTTAATTTTAATATAGTCGGAGGTCCCCAGGTTGGTATAAGAATCGGATCAAAATTAACAACAGAGGATGGGGCAGCAGCGGATACAGTTCAGGCTGTGGTATCAGTTAAACCTCTTGATTTAGGGATCGCTTACGGTGCTGGTTTTGACTTTGCAATTACTGATAACGTAAATTTTGGCGTAGGTTTCAGAGGTGTGTATGGCATACTGGATATAAGTGATAACAGTCAAACAGCAACTACTAATCAATACTATATACTTGATCGTTCGAAAGTCAGAACTTATGGAGGATATCTTAGTATTGGTTTTAAATTCTAAAGGAACTTGACCTGTTAAAGCAGATGTCTCTGCTTCAGGTTTTGAGTATTTTACTTGGTATGAATTATAAATAATTTATTTCTTCAATCATAAATGAACGTCAATTCTTTAATTAGAGTTGGCGTTTTTTAAAATAAATTAAAATGTGAGTATGATGGAAAGAATTAATTATTATTTTAACTTAAATATTTGATCAATTATTCCATTCAATCACTTTATTAAAAATTTAAAACATAACATCATGAACACTAACAGGCTTTCAGTAACACTTGCAGCAGCGCTAAATGCACAAATGACAAAAGAATCCCATGCATCACAGATATACTTATCCTATGCGTCATGGGCAGATCACGCGGTATTGCCAATTTTCTTTTCAAACCTCTCCTAAACTGTGTCGCCCCAATTTTAAGCTATATATCAAAATATTATGCCTAACGGTTTAAGATTATTCTATTGTAGAATTTTTTTTGACAGATGTAAAAACAGGTAAACAAATGTGGGTATGTAGATAGCTTTCTTTTAAAAAGTTGATTTCCTGTTAACCACGAATGTATTAGATGGCCAACCTGCTAATCAATAAAAAAATATAATAGCGAGTCTTAAGACGTAGAAAAAAATACCGGTGCAATGGGCTAAACCTGCACCGGTAATGAATTAAATATATGGTTAGTTTCGTCCGAGTGTTAATATTACTTCATCAATAAACCTATGAATTATTGAACCCACTGCATCATAACCCGGATTGCATTCACACACTGCAATTATTTCGGTTGATTTGCCCGGATTGAAAAGTATAAGAGTGAATAGATTTTTTTTATCAGGTTTTGACCATTGCTGGTAATCCCATTCTTTGCCAAGGTAACTACAGGATCCCGTGACTACCCGTTCTTTTTCAAGTGTGAATTCGGCAAGCTTAAGATTGCGACCTGTTTTAATAATTTTCATATAATTTTCTTTACATTTATTATATTAAAGGGTAGTGTATCTGGGATCAATAATAACCTGTGCAGGCCAATTTCATCTTTTTGTTATTTTTTTGTCTAAAAAGCCAAAGCAGGTATTTCAACATAGCATATATACTTGATTTTTTTTTCGTTCTAATAAATAATTCGGCTACGGGGAGGCTACGTTTCATACTGTGAAAATAAAGATGTTTATGTATATGAAATAATTCTATTTGAGCAATCTGATTATTTTTGGGTGAATTTTAATTTTGTGGAAGTTATTACACAACTTTTTTAAAACCGCGTAAGTTTCAAAAAAATGATATAAAAATGGTTTGATGATTGTGCTATCAGGACTTATAGAAAAGATTTATTGCGGTTGAATAGAAATAAAAATTAATATTTATTACTTTTGAAATAGAAAATGAGTGAGTTTTATTTTACTTATTTTCTTCTGTAAATGAAAATGTAAGGCGATTATGAAACAAGTGCGACACTTATTTATTTTAATGATTGATGATGATGATGACGACAAAAGCTTATTCAGTGAAGCTGTGGAAGAAATAGACCCTAATATAAAATGTGTTACTGCAAAGGACGGAAAAGACGCACTTGAATTCCTAAAAAACTGCAATGAACTTCCTGATTTTATATTTCTTGATTTGAATATGCCTGGCATGAATGGCAAGAAATTTCTTGAAGAATTAAAAAAATCCACCCGTTTAGCAAACATTCCTGTGGTTATATTCTGCTCGTCAGGAAATTGGGATGATGTGGAAGAAACAAAAAATCTCGGTGCTTCAATGTATCTGCGAAAACCCGCTGATTATGATGCTACACGCGAAGCAATTTTATTTGTAATTACTGAGCAATATAAAAAGGTTGCAAACGATCAGTATCCCGTAAATAAGTCAATAAATTTTAAAGACAATTAGACAACCTGCTTCGGGTTTAGTTTTCAACATTGAAATCAAAGCCTGGAATAAGTGATAGAAAAAACTACTCCAATCTGTTTTAATGTGGAAACCTTTTCATATAAAAAGATGGCCGGATAAATAAAATTTATCTTTTAACCCCTGCCGCACTATCAGGTATAGAATCGTTTCTTACTTTATCTGATAGTATCCGTTATTCGTATTGGATGGTGCATTCTTAAAATTTTTTTGTTGGCTTCATTCGCAGCATTCCTGTTCACACTGGAAGAATCGCCTGCTGATTTTATATTCGCAGTATCATCCACCACATCATTTTGTGTGTTGTAAATCTTTGGATTACTCAAGGCAGAGTTCTGCCGCAGATTACCGGTGGTCCCATTTAAAGTATCTGTATGACGATTGTTATAGGCTGGTGGCGTTGAGTCAATCCTGGTGCCGTTACGTTGGATTAAAGTTCCTGAATTACTGTTATTATTATCTTGTTGAATTAAAACAGTATCGTGCCCCATAGCAGGATTACCACCATGATCAATATTGCGGGACTTGCTATAATCTCCTGAATGAATGGAATTGTAATCGTTCCTTGTAGTATCCAACCCATGTGCGCGATTGATGAATTTAGCAGCACTGTCACTGTTTATTTGTGCCTGCATTGTCGAACTGAATAATATCAAGGCTATAGATAATTTAATGATCTTCACGATTTAAAGAATCAATATTGGTTCTTATAACTTATGGGGTATTGTATCCTTTAATAACGGCATTGTATCCGGAACTCTTGTTTTAGTACAATCATTTAGAATATGTTGATTGTCAATAGTTGTATCATTCATTGCCGGAACAGGATATGTGTTTTTAACTTTGTTTTCATTATTACAGCCTCCTGTCAGCGCTGTGAGCGTAACAGATAAAAACAAGTTAATCCGATTTTTCATTTATATAATTGTTTCATTTTGAAATATATTAAAAATATGCCTTGATTAATTTTTTTAGAAGGGATAAATTAAGAGCACATTGTGGAAGTAAAATACCAATGATATGGAATAAATTACATGGGTGTGGAAACCAATTCCGTTAATTTAATAAAATTGAATGGCATGTGATTTTATTAAATTAACATGAGTACGATCTGTTAAGGGATAGCAATCAATCAAGAGCAATCTTAAAACAGAAACTAACCCGGTAGATCAAACGGGTTTAACCCGGATGATAAGCAGATCAATTCAGGGAACCCCTGCAAAGGCAGGGGTTTCTTTATAACCGGAAGGCTGTAATTTCAGTTTTTCTAACAAGGGATTTAGAGCAACCTTTATCAACGGCAAATGAACCGGGAAATCAAACAGAGGGGAAAGCTTTAGTCAAATTGCCTGTTGATAATATAATATCCGATTCAAAAACCCATACTGCAAAATTGCATATTGATATTGAGATGATAACGGATAATATATGAAGGGCGGAAATAATAAAGCCATCTTAGTTTACTAAGCCGCATTTTACTTTTGCGTTACCGGCAGTATTACAAAAAAAGTTGCTCCCCTTTCCGGTTTCGATTGTGCATAAATATATCCGTTATGATTTGCAACAATCTTTTTGCATAATGCAAGTCCTATTCCTGTTCCGGGGTAAGATTGATCGTTATGCAGCCGCTGGAAAATAGAAAAAATCTGCTGGGCATATTCAGGATCGAAACCAATGCCATTGTCCTGTATCTTAATGCGGACATATTGTTTTGATCTGTCGCCAATAAACTCTTTAGGCAAATCAGCAGGTTTAAGGTTTACACTGCTTATGCTGACCCCAGGATCAACTTTTGAGCTGAATTTAAAAGCATTGCTTATAAGATTGTGAAGCAGTTGAGTCATTTGCACCGGTATAGCCTCAATCACAGGCAGCTTTGCAATATTAAGCTTTACCTTTTTTTGCTGCATTATTAAATCAAAATCTTTTAAAACATCTTTTATTGTTTTATTTAAATCAACAGTTTCAAATTTTATTTCGAAACGTGTGGCACGTGAAAAATTCAATAGGTCGTCAATTAACCGCGACATCCTTTGACCTGATTCAGTTATTTTATCAAGAAACAACTTTACGTCATTCGTTTTGTTTTCTCTAAACCTCTTTTGAACTCTCCGCGAATAGGTGATGATCTTGCGTAATGGTTCCTGCAAATCATGGCTGGCCACATAAGCAAACTGCTTCAGCTCACTGTTTGAATATTCAAGGTCTTTATTAACCTGCACCAGGTCCTTTGTTTGCTCTTCCACCAATCTTTTCAATTCATCTTTCAATATTTTTTCATCGTGAATTTCCAAAGCTGATCCGAGGAATCCGAGGAATTCACCGCTGATAGAATAGCGCGGTTTCCCACTGAGCATTATCCAGCGATATTGGCCATCATGCCTGCGTATCCTGCATTCCATGTTAAATGGTTTCTTTTCATCAAATGATTTGTTATATACATCAAGGCATCTTTGGCAGTCATCCCCAAAAAAACTTTCTATCCATCCTTCCACGGTTTCCTGTTCAAAATTTCGACCCGTAGTTTCAAGCCACGTTTTGTTAACAAAGCTGAATTTTCTATCAGTTTCGGCCACCCATATCATAACTGGTGCAGTATCCGCAATATCTTTAATCCAAAGATCCTTTTCCATTTTAACCTTTGCCTTGCGTTCGGTTACATCTTCCATTGCAAGAAGGATTAATTGCTGGCGGTTATTTTTCTGAATGATGCGTTCGGCATTCAGCAGCAAAATCCTTTCACCAATGGATGGAAAGGAATGTGTAATCTCAAAATCATGAAAGTGATCATTTTTAGGAATAATATCCTCAAGCAATTCGCGCAGGCGTGGAACGTTCCATTGACGGTTTCCCAAATCAAAAAGCAACCTGCCTTCGGTTTCTTCTTCCCTTAAATTAAATTTTTTATAAAAAGATATGTTAGCTGATTTAATGCGTAGCTCTTTATCCAGTACAATCATTGGCTCATGCATGGTAGTAATAATTGCTTCCGAATAAGCATGTGCTTCGGCAAGCTGGTCATTGCGGGTATGTAATTCCTGGTTAGTGGTGATTAATTCTTCATTGGTGCTTTCAATTTCTTCTTTTGATGTTTCCAGCTCCTCGTTTATACTTTGAAGCTCTTCGTTGCTAGAAACAATTTCTTCATTGGCGCTTTGCAATTCCTCGTTGGCAGTTTCATGTTCCTCGCTTATTGTTCTCATATCATTGCGGGCAGCAGCCAGTTCTTCTTCCAACTGTTTTATCCTGCGGTCCTTGGCTGATGAAATATTTTTATCCTGCGCATTATCCCGGACTATTGGCCGGGGATGTTCTTGTTTAAAAAGAATCAGAAGCAGTGGCTCGTTCCATTCCATTTTTAGCGGCACCACTTCAAGCGACACAAAAAGCGGGTCATTTAAATTGCTTACCTCGATGTTCTTTTTATGTACGGTTTTTTTTGTCTTTATAGCCTGGTAAATGGCATTGCGCAAGTCGAAAGTAATTTCAGGTTCGGCCATTTTTAATATATTGAGGCTGGCTTTGCCTTGTGCGGGATGAATAAACATATTGCCCGGGCCCCTGAACTGAACTATTTCCATATCATGATTTATAACAACACTTTCGGGTATATAATGCGTTAGCAACACATTATCAATCGACTTTTCGAGAGTGTTACCATTGCTGACTTTTGCAGAAGGTAAAAAATTTACAGGTTTTGATATTTTACTTCTTTCAAATACTGGGGAAATGCTTGAAAAGACCGACCTGCGGCCTGTTTCCTTTTTCGGGGAATAAATTTTAAATTTCTTATTCAACTGTGTAAACAATTGCGGGGCTGAGCCAATGGTTTCTGATTTGCCAAGCATAAGATAACCGTTGTCATTAAGGGCATAATGAAAAACAGATAATAGCTTTTTTTGCAATACATTTTCAAGGTAAATAAGCAGGTTGCGGCAACTGATAAAATCAATATGTGAAAAAGGCGGATCATTGAGCACATTATGAGGCGCAAACACACACATCTCGCGTACGGTTTTTATAATACGGTAACTTCCATCTGCTTTCGTAAAGAATTTTTGTATGCGTTTGGGAGACAATCCTTCAATTTCACTTTTGCTATATTCACCCAGCCGCGCTTTTGCAATGGCAGTTTTGCTCAGGTCTGTCGCAAATATCTGTATGCGTGTGTTTAAACTTTTATTTCCTGTAATTTCAACCAGCAGCATTGCCAGTGAATAGGCTTCTTCGCCAGTGGAGCAGGCAGGTATCCATATACGCGATGACTCCCCTTTCGATTTGTTTTTGATGAGGCGGGGAAAAAGCATCATCTTCAAATATTGATACCCTTCAGGCTCCCTGAAAAAACTGGTAACGTTAATCAGCAAGTCCTGGAATAAAGCATGAATTTCATTATCGTTCTTCTTTATGAATTTTAAATAATCTTTCAGATCATTGAGCTTAAATAAAAGGGTGCGCCTGATGATGCGCCTTTTAATAGTGCTTAATTTATAATTGGTAAAATCAACGCCTGTTTCTTTATATAAAAGAATTAATAATGCTGCGAGATCAGGATCAGAATTTAAAATTTCATCTTCAACATCCTTTTTCATGGCAGCACGCTTTACATAGGTGTTTCTGCTCAGGCGGTTTAACTCCTTCGCAATATCTTCGGGTGAAAGAACAAAATCAACCACGCCTTCGGCTATTGCAGACCTGGGCATGCTGCTGAATTTTGCCGAATCATCCTGGGCAAAAGTTAACCCGCCTTCTGTTTTTATTGCTTTTAATCCGCGGGTGCCATCTGTTGCGCTGCCCGACAGGATAATACCAATAGCGCCTTCTTTATGTTTTTCGGCAAGAGAACAAAAAAATGAGTCAATAGATATATTGCCAAAATGATTTTTATCTCTTGGCGACAATTTCAAATGTCCATCTGTAACAGTCATCTCTTTATCAGGAGGTATTATATAAAAATGATTCGGCTGCATTTTCATCCTGTTCTTAGCTTCAATTACCTTCATTTTAGTGCAACGTGATAAAAGTAAAGGTAGCTGGCTTTCATAATCAGGATTTAAATGCTGAACATATATAAAAGCCATCCCGGTATCAGGCGAAAGGTTTAACAGCAATTGTGTAATTGCCTCAAGGCCTCCTGCCGATGTGCCAATGGCAACAACAGGAAAAATGGTTTGATTTTTTCCTTTTGCAACAGGTTTTTTTCTAATGGCCATTTTATTCAGTTTAACCAAATGATAAACAAAGGAAAAAAATAACTTCAACTAACTTGAATTGAATATTTAAAACATACTTTTACTTCACTTTTCGTACTACCCCATACACACCATTTATGCAACAAACCACACATTACCGGAGAATTCAAAAAAATAAAACAATGATGTGCCTCACCTGAAAAGTTAAACAAAAAAAAATAAATTTTGAATAAATTTTTTTGAAGCAAGATTTGAATTATCAAAGGAAAAAAACAATGAATAATGAATAATTAAGGAGAAGGAATCATTAAGTTATAAATTCGTCTTTATTTACAATAAACATTGCAAACTTCTTGATAATCATATTTCAGGTCAAAAACATAACTGCTGATTTATTTCTGTCTTACCTCAGCAATTCATTAAAAGTAATTTGCGGAACAGGTTTATCTGTTGAGTGCAGATTTTCAAATTGCTCCTGCACCTCATTAGAAGTAGAATGAATATCTGCGCGATATAATAGTGCCGAACAACTGGAAATATCAATTCCTGTGTTTTTCAAAATTATTTTTGCTTTAAAATCACTATCTGTCAAATCATTCGGTATGCCGTTAATAAATAAAAGCGCTTCATAAATAAATTGATTTTCAGCATCGGGCTTCTTGCAAACAATTGCACCGGTTTTTGTTTTTTCCATGATTTAATTTTTCAACTGTTTATGTGTCTTTCCATTTGATACCAAGACATAATAATGAAACATATTGCCTTTTAATTAAGCCGGGTTGTTTTATTTTGGTTAAGAATAAAAAGTGCATCAACACTGTGAAAACCACAAATACCAAACACCCGCCTGAATTTCAATTCTATTATGTTGATAGTTTTGCTATGCTCATCATCGCTGTGAACAGAGGATTGCTTTTTCCCTGTATTATGTTTTGCTTTCATTTTATTTCCAAATTAAATTAGTTATAAATTTACTTTGAACGTAAAGCTTACTTTTATCTATTGATAACTTCCATATCACTTAGCGGATAATTGCCGGTGGCAAGTGTAAAGTTACCTTCATCAATAATGGTTAGTATATTCTGCAGGAAAGAATTATTTAATTTAAATTTTTTCACCGGCATTTTATCTTTATTAAAGTTATTTCCTTCCAAACGTTCTTTATCTATTGCATATAATGTAACTGTTGTTTCCTTTCCATAGTAAACCCTTATGGCAAGAGCTTCAAATCTGTCAGGATTGTAGTTTTCAATGTTATTGCTGCAATACTCATCAAGCGAAATACCATCCTTAAATTTAATTGAAATATTTCCACTCAGGTCATCTTTAATATTAGTGTCTGTATCTATTCGCATAGCTATATATTTTTAACTTTTTTTGATTTTACTGATACATTACATTTTCCATTTCATCTTATTTAATGATTAAAAAAAGCATGCCAAATGAATTAACTGATACACCTCATTTTCTCTGTGTAATTAATTTCTTAAAAGTGTTGACAATTTTACCTGCAAAGTGAAAATTATTTCAAATAAGCTTTGTATTAACTAATATTTAGTACCTGTTTATTCGCCTGTGATTAATGACTTTCACATTCGGCATTATTTTTTCTTATACCGGATTTTTAACGGAAATAAAAATGAACCTGATTTGTAAATTAGTGGGCCACTGGTGGAGGTATAAAGATTATTCGACCTGGATAATGGATAACGGTGATAAATATCCTTTCAAAGCTGCGAGGCGATGTGCACGATGTAATCGTAACGAATATTTTTATACAGAATGGATACAGGAGGCTAAAAATTATAAGTTAGACATACAGCATGATAAAGAAATGCAAAGAGAAACCCCGATAATGGGTTAAATATATAATTTTCTCTTTGCTATCCATTGTACTTTTTTCGGATGCATTCCATCATCTCAAAGATTTTATGGTCAACACATAGCAGGTCAACAATATGACCTTTTTTTTAATACCGGTTCATAATTGACTGCATTGGCAAATCCAATAAATCATTTAGTTTAAAATATTATTCGGCAAATTCATTGTCTAGTGTACTTACGATTTAAGTAGCAGAAATTACATTTGGATTACAGTTTTTAATGTCAATGGCACATTTATTTTATACATTATATTGTTACCTTTTTGAAAGGAGACGACAGTGATCATTAAAAATTAAATTTTAATAAAATGACAACAGCAGTAATGATAAATATTCTGGCTTACCGGAATAATCTAGACAACATGGGAAATGAAAAATGCCCCTATGATTAAGGAAAGCTGACTACAAAATCTTTACTCACAAGTGTGGTTGTACATTTATCTATAGTTATCAATTATGAAAACGCTAATTATTTCTTTATTCGTTTTATTTTATGGATTTATAAGCGACACTGATCTTTATAAATCCACAGAAGGACAGGTTGCTTTTTTCTCTGAAGCACCTCTTGAAAACATTGATGCTCTTAACCAAAATGTTAGCTCTGTTATTAATGCAAACACAAAGGAAGTTGCATTTCAAATCCCTATCAGGGGCTTCAAATTTAAAAAAGCATTGATGGAAGAGCACTTCAACGAAAAATATATGGAGAGCAATAAATATCCGGATGCCACATTCAACGGCAAAATTAATGAGGATATTAATTTTGCGAAAGACGGAGAATATAAAATAACGGCAACCGGTCAAATGACCATACATGGGGTAGAGAAAAAAGTAACGCATGCAGGAACGCTTAGTGTAAAAAGTGGAAAGATAGAATTGAGAAGCGCATTTAATGTGGTGATTAAAGATTATAATATTGAAATTCCGACTATCGTATTCCAACACATTGCTGACACTATTGCTGTAAAATTAAATGTTAGTTACTTACCTTATAAAAAACCAAACTGATAGTTGAAGACCTCGTTACCGGAAATCAGAGAGTGGGCAATGACCTTAGAGTAAAAAAAACGAATCATGCAATATGAATTATTTTACTCATTGCTGTTAAAAAAATACATGGTTCACTATCCGGTGGCATATTTTTTTATTTTTAAATATAATGATACTTGCTAAAGATCTTAATTCATTTATAAAAATTTCCGCATATCTGAGGGAATACCTGCTCCAGGAAAAATTCACAAGTGGAATACATAATAATGCAAAAAGCTGGTTCAGGAAAATTAAAAATATATTCTCCAGGATAGTAATCCTTTTAGAAGAATTATTCAATTTTGCACGGCTGATTAACTTTGATAAACAAATTGAACTTATTGATCTCAACCAGACACTTAATGATATTTTAAGTGATTTTAAATTTGTGATTGAAAATAAGCATGCAGAAATCAGGAGCGACAGACTTCCTGTAATAAGAGCAATAAGCTTGCAGATGAAGGAGCTGTTTTGTCACCTTATCAGCAATTCGCTTAAGTTTTCTAAAAGGAATGTGCAACCTGTTATCACCATTACCTCGCGCATTATACCTGAAAATGAATTAAAAAGGTATTATCCCCTGGATGGGCCGTTAACTTATAATGAAATAGTTTTTAAGGACAACGGGCTCGGCTTCAACCCAAAATATGCTGATGAGATATTTGTAATTTTCAAACATCTGCGTTCAGGGAAAAACTATTACGGCACCGGCATCGGCCTGGCACTTTGCAAAAAGATAGTTGAAATTCATAAAGGATTAATCTTTGCAGAGTCCAAAGAAAACAAAGGAGCTTCCTTTCATATCATTCTGCCTCTATAGGGGCGTATGACAATTTGCCCTTTTAAATCATGAGCCTATTTATACTCAAAGCTTAAAGGATATAATTTGAAAAATTGTTGTTCAAAATATTCGTAAGTCTTGTTTTTAATATTCTTAAATCAGCAGTTTTTGTGAAAAACATTGCAGCACCTAATTCTTTTGACTTTTTTATATCCAATGGGTCACTGGAAGTTGTAAAAATGATAACGGGGATTTCATTAAATTCTTTTTCGGTTTTTAAGTGCTTAAGGCAATCAAAACCATTCATGACCGGCATGTTTAAATCAAGAAAAATAAGCGATGGCAGGTCAGTTATTTTTTTAAGAAAGTTGATAGCCTCCAAACCATTATTGGCTATTGTACATTGAACGTCATCCGTAATTTCTTTAAGAGAATCCATAAAAAAAAACTGATCATCAGAATCATCATCTACTAATAAGATTTTTTTGTGGTGCATGTTTGCGTTATTTTAATTGAGGGATTTATAACCCAAAAAAATGCAGGGATCAGTAAAAGATGGTGCTGTCATTGTGGTTAATGGAGTGAATGGTTTACTACTATTTCTGAAAAGAATGTTTAAAACATGGCAAAGGAAACAAACCACATATTATAAAACAAGTGCTAATTTTTTTTGGATCAACTGCTTTAATTTCAATTACGCTGACATGATTGCCATATTGATTTGATTCCGTCAGCAGATATGTAGATTTTTTTTCGCTTTATAGAATTATTTTCACAGCAAGTAATATCTCATGTTTTTGACATTTAAATTTTTAACAAAGAGGATTATTGGAAATACGAATATTTTAAACAGGCAGCTTAAATAAATATCATCATTATAATTTTAAATGTATTTGGCATAAAAATTATTGCGTAAATAATTATGTATTTTAAATTCATATTAACTAAAAAATTAAAGAAATGAAATCAAACGCAACAACAAAATCAAATCGAACCGGTGCAAAAAAGAAATCCGGTAATGGAATGCCAGCAAAACCTGGCGCAGCAGAAAACCTTAAAAGTTTATTTGTGGATGAACTAAAAGATATCTACTGGGCAGAAAAAGCGCTTGTAAAGGCAATTCCTAAAATGATTAAAAATGCCACATCAGATGAGTTAATTACCGCCTTAGAAGAGCATCTTGATATAACCGAACAACAGGTTACAAGACTTGAGCAGGTTTTCGAATCGGTAGGTGCTAAAGCCCAGGCGAAAAAATGCGAAGCAATGGAAGGATTGATTAAGGAAGCAGAATCAATTATTGCGGAAACCCGTGAAGGCGTAGTAAGGGATGCAGGTATCATATCTGCTGCACAAAAAGTGGAACATTATGAAATTGCAACTTATGGTACGTTACGTACGTTTGCCACAGTGCTGGGCGAGGAGGAAGCTGCCGATTTGCTACAGCAAACTTTAAATGAAGAAAAGCAAGCGGATGAAACTTTAACCGGGGTAGCCGTAAACTCAATAAATATGGATGCACTGAAAGCTGAAGATGGCAATAACGAAGAAGAAGAAGAAGAAGAAGAAGAAGGAGAGGATAATGAAGAAGAGGAAGAAGATTCTTCCACACCCAGCAAAGCACGAAGGAGATAATTTTAACCATGACATTATTTTAATATTTAAAAAATATCGGGCAATGAATGATAACCGTTTACAGTATTTGCAAAATGTTTTGAAGAGAAATGCTAAAAACAGGGCAGCACTTTATTCTGAAAATGCCACAGGCATGAGTGATTTTAATATGATGAATGAAAGCAATGACGTTATTCAGAAAATGCAGTTTACAGAAGCTGCATTAAAAAATGAAAGCTATGTAAAAAATGTTGCAGATGCAGATTCTCAGTCAGACAATAATTGAGAGGAGGCAATTGCATTAAAAATTCAAATGTGTATTATAGGAAGAGGCTTATTCAGGCCTCTTTTTTTTTAATTAGATCTGAAAAAAAAAAAATTTAAAATATAGGTGAGTGTGGAAATTTTTTTCCATAGTTGTGGAAAATATTCTATCCACTTTTCTGTGACCCTAATTGAAATCAATAATAATTCAAATGTTTTCATTGGCACAAATTTAGAAACTGGAAGATCGAAAAATCATATACAACATTTGCTACTATATTATAGAAAACAGTAAGACCAAAGAAGTATCAAAACCAGAATATGATACATGGCTTGGAGCAAGATCGATAAAATATAAGCTGCCTGCTTATTTCATTTACGTGGGCGGTGATCAGTATTATATTGAAACCAGGTATGAGGGGGTATTGGATGATGAGGAGGAGCCATCTCCGTTTATACTGATATATAAGGAAGATAATGAACTTACACGCGGTTCGGTTCCCGGGCATGAAAAGGAAACTATCTCGTATTTCGATACATTCGAAAAACTCGTTGAAAAAAGAGCTTCTCTGATCCGGTCTTTTGAGTCACGATTCAATATTTCTCTTGTATAGATTTATAAGGTATCTGTTGAATGTTACCTTCATAATTGTATGGGAAATAAGCCAATTCAAAAAGATGAATATACCAAGGCAATGTTCTGAACTTTTACCTCATTCATATTTCGGCCTACCGCAAATAAAAAGCTCCTTTTAAAAAGGAGCTTTTCTTAACAACACTTACACTGTCATGGATGCAACGAAAAAATTTTACTCAAATAAAATTTTAATCAGACATTTGCAAGACACAGCCCTCCTGTCAGTTATAAAACCGGAAAATTAATTATGGGTTTTATTGGATTACCTTCTAATTCTTTTCAGGTATTCTCTTACTCGCGCAACAGAATTTCCAACTTTAGAAATAATTTCCTGTAATTCCGTTGATGAAACAGCAAAGGTTTTGGTCCACCATTTTACTTCCCAATCTTCATTAAGGGATATCCGGTTCCTGTCGCGAGGTCCATTATAATTCAAATTGTCCATGATTGAAATTAATTAGTGTTACAATATTATTCTAAATATTATGCCAGTCATACTCAAACCCAATAGAAAGACTTTAAAATTTACCAGATCTATTACTTTGCAGGCAGTATAATATTAAAGGTTGCACCTTTATCCGGTTCACTGTGAGCGGAGATTATTCCATGATGATTCTCTACTATTTTTCTGCATAACGCCAGGCCTATACCTGTGCCGGTGTAGTGTAGCTTGCCATGCAGCCGCTGAAAATTTTTAAATATCTGTTCACTGAATTGTTCTTCGAAACCTATGCCGTTGTCGGTAAACTGTATTTTAATATAGGAAGGAGCGCCATTTAATTTCGGGTATCTCTTTTTTTCTTCGGCTGTGAGTTGATTTGCAGAAATAGTAATGACAGGTTTCTTATCGTTATATTTAAGAGAATTGCTGATGAGGTTTGAAAACAACTGTGTCAATTGCAGGGGAATTCCTTTTATGGTTGGTAATGGAGCATAAGTAATAGTTGCATCTTTTTCGTGCATGGGTAATTCGAAATCAATCTTCAGATTTTCTAAAATTACATTAAGGTCTGTATCAACATACGCTTCTTCAGAATTTGAAATGCGCGAAAAGTTGAGCACTTCCCTTATAAGGTCTTGCATGCGCGCAGCGGATTGCTTTATTTTTTCCTGGTATTCAATTAATCTTTCTTCCTGGTCCAAGCTCTTTCCCATAAGTTGGGTAAAGGTTTGAATTTTTCGAAGGGGTTCCTGCAAATCATGGCTGGCTATGTAAGCAAATTGCTCAAGATCGCGGTTTGATTTCAGCAACTCTGCATTTACTATTTCTAATTTTTCATTCGCATCTACAATTTCAGTAATATCATGCCCTATAGTTAACACGCCATAAACTTTATCATCCTTATCTTTTAAAGGAATATAATAATTCTCAAAAAAGCGATTTAATAGACCTGACTTATATTTTGTATTGCGAACAGCTTCTCCATTCAAAGCTCTTTTTAAGTCATCAATCATTCCTGAATTTTTTGTTTCGGGGTAAACTTCAAAAATGTTTTTACCGATTATATTTTCTCTTTTCTTTGAGTACAAATCATCAGCATGTTTATTAAGCATAATATAATTCAATTCTTTGTCGAATACAGCGATAAGATCTACTGAAGAATTAATGATAGTTTCCACAAACTCTTTTTGCTGCTGTAATGCCTGTGTGCGTTCACTTACTTTTTGTTCGAGATTTTGATTGAAAGCGGTAATTTCCTTATTCTGATTTTGTATTTGCGTGAGCATTTGATTGAAAGCATCTGTTAAAGCACCTACCTCATCTTCACCTGATTTTACAGCCCGAACGGAGTAATCGTGCTGCTCTGAAATAATTTTTGTCGTTTGTTTCAATGCAAGAATAGGTTCAGAAATTGATTTTTGTAAAAGTTTAGAAAGCAGGTAGGCAACGAACAATGAACCCGCAATAAATAATAATGCTAATAACGCGTAATGCCGTAATTGAGCATACATTGCTTCAAGGTCTGACTTAATGTATAACGTTCCAACAGGTTGATTTTTTTGTAATACCGGTTGAAAGCCCTGAAGATAATTTCCATCAAACCAATATACATCATGCTTACCCGATGCAGGCGGAAAAAGGGTTGAAGGTGCATCAGCAGGATATTTTACGAAAATATTTCCATCATTATCATACAAACAGGCGGCAACAATATGTTTTTCGGCCTGCAGGGCAGTGAGAATTTCATTTGCATCACTCGTGCTTTGGAATGCCAGAGCTCCGGAACTGTTCGAGGCTATAACGATACCCAGTGTAGATACATGAGTTTTTAGTGTTTGCCTGAACGAGTAATATTCAAAAATAATGTAGGCCGCACACATGAGTGATAACACCACTGCGCAGGTAAGCATAATTACGCTCAATAGTTTTCTTTGAATGGGTGTGTCCTTAAGCTTCATTACTTTTTCTATTCTTTGAATATTAAAAAATTTGTGCTACACCAAGTAATTTAGAACTGATATTTAATTGCGCAGCTTTGGTTGTTGCTGCATTTATCTGTAGTCTTAATTTATTGTTCTCTGTAAAGAAACGAACCATTCCTCCCCACCGGGGAAAATCAGGATTATCATTAACGGTTAAAATGCTCCTACCGGCCAGGGTATTAAGAATTGTTTTTATCTGCGCAGGGTCACTTAAATTTATATATAGTATATGACAACTGTTAATTTCCGTAACCTCGGTATAATGTTGAATGAGGATGCTATGCGTTCCGCATTTTTCTCCGGCCACTGTTTCATCAAGATAAGCACCAAACGGATCTTCGCCAATTATGCCGATTACCAGCGGAGCATCTTTTGTACCAAATGAAGAATCAGGCCAATCAATGAACCGTGTAAAGTTAAAAAGGAATATAGCTTTCACCCTGTATTCTATTGACGGATTCGTTTGAGCCATCAAAAGCTGACCTGTAAAAAGCAAAAAAAGTAAAATACAGCACGATTTTTTAAACCGTTTGATATTTATAAATGCAATATGTATAATTTGATTTCTCAAAAGTTTATTGTTATTCGTCCGTAATAACTTCTTGGTATCCTGATATTGCCTGATGATCCATGATATTTTTCAGCAAGATTTTGCCCTGCCACTGCAAGTGATAACCATTTATAATTCCAGCCCAGTCTTAAATCAAATGTGATATAAGATGGTACTGAAGGATTTGTAAGTGCCTGTGGAATAACATCTACATATCTGACGATTCCGTCAATCTGAAAATTTTTTGCGACATCCATCATTGACTGTATGAGGAATTGATTTTTAGGATCTATTGCCTCAATCAAATTACTTTGCGGGTAAGTGGTTGGGGCCGTTGTAGTAAAATCCTCATACAGGTAAGTATATCCCCCACGTATTTTCCACCACCTGGTTAGAATCACATCTGCCGAAAGTTCTACTCCGTATGTATTTGCCTTAAGATTATTGCCAAAATAAAATGCCGGTGGCGGTGTATGGTTGGTGTCTATACTCCGCAAGTCTCTGTATTGATTGTAATAAATTGCAACTGAAAACGAAATATTGCTTATGGGTCGCATGCGGTAACCGAGTTCATAAACTATTACCTTTTCAGATTTAAAATCTCCGAATGATCCCAGGCCCGGTGAACTGTTATCGGTTTCCAGGCGGGTTGGAGTTCTCACAGCTTGTGATATTGCAGCCCATAATGTATTTTTGTTATCAGGTATCCATGCAAGACGGATAGTGGGATGAAATTCGAAACCCGTATAATCATTGTGCAATACCTTTGAACCAAAGGTTAGTTCCAGGTCTTTGCTTAATGCAACCTGGTCTTGAATAAAGCCGCTATAGAGTTGCAGGGTTCTGCGGGCCGGTATAAAATTATCGGATATGGAATTGATATCATCATCAGCAATTCTATACCCCAGACCCCAAACAATCTTATGCCTTTTACCTACAGCAAAGTTGTGCTGCATATCTATATCAAACGTATTTAATTCATCAATAAAGTCCTGGATTTGTATATTTCTATAAGTTCGATCAAAATACGATTGAATGGTTAAGGCTGAGTTACCAGAATAAGCATGAGTCCATCGGCCAATTATATTTTGTCCGTTAACCAATGTGCTTGCTGAATCATCTTCTGTTCCATCATACAAATCACCCTGGAGCGTGAATGTGTTTTTGGCTGAAGGAAAACAATCCATCCTGAAGCCTCCCTCGCTGATATTCCAGGCATCTTTGGCGTCCATTCCGTCTGGCAACGTTGTGCTTTCAAAATCATAACGTTGCGCATAAACCCTAAAAAAAACAGTTGTGTCAATGTGCGAGCCATACCTTAGTGCTATAAAATCTCTGAACGAAGAAGATCCGTATGCACCGGAAGCATAAATACCTTGTGTTTCTTTAGCGCTCTTAGAGATTATATTTACAATGCCGTTAACTGCATTGGCTCCCCAAAGTGTTCCACCAGGCCCGCTTATTACCTCAATCTGTTTTAAATCTTCCATCAAAACGTTTTGCACATCCCAATACACGCCTCCAAAAAGAGGAGTATAAACAGTGCGGCCATCAATAAGAACTAATAATTTATTTGCAAGAGAACTGTTTGCAATAGGAAACCCATTAAATCCTCTTGATGAAATTCTGATATCATGAGCACCTGATGCAGTCACCTGCATATTGGTTGCCAGCCTTAAAGCCCCGGGCAATCTCAAAGCTCCCGACCTTTGTATTTCTTCACTTGTTACCACTTGTATTGCCGAGGCAACTTCGGTTAATTTTTCAGGTGTTTTTGAAACAGATGTTACCACAATGTTCATTAACTCCTCTACTGATAATTTTTTTAATTCATTTACAGCTGGCAAGCTATCTGGCTGGGAAAAAACATAAGACGGTAAGATGCCAAGGCAAAAAACAAAAACTATCAAAGGCATTAATCTACTTTTGATAATATTTGACAATATTCCCGTAAGTACAGTAATGTCTGCTGGTTTTATAATAAAATCCGTAGCACCTGATTTAATATTTTCGGCTATGATTGCAGGGTCGGACGTGGTGGAATACATAAATACGGGAACGTCTTTTAATCGTTCAATCTTTTTTATTTCCCTGAGGCATTGTTGTCCATTCATTCGCGGCATGTTCACATCGAGAAATATGAAATCCGGTATAAACGTTTGATCAGTATTTATTTTTTCAAGTGCATGCAGTCCGTCAGATGCAAATATGCATCTGGCTGATTCATCAGCGTCCAGCAAAGCAATATTGAAAATTTCATGGTCATCGGTATCGTCATCTATTAAAAGGACTGTCGGGTTGTACTTCATATTATTAATAGAATTAGTTTATTATTATTAAAAAATATTATGGTTTAATGCAATACTTTTGGAAACTAACACTGCCGGAAATGGCATAAACTTAAATAAGTTGAAATTGCTTTCCAAGATTCATTCCATTATGAAAAGATTAATGTTTCGTCAGTCTTTCAAACGGTATTTAAACTAACATAATGAGTGGAAATATTTCCGCACATCATCTTCTTTTTCAATGCGGTTATTCTGATTTTGTAATCTTTAAAACAATGGCGCCTGAACGGGAAATAGAAAAGGTGAATTGAAAAGAATTATTATTTTTAACTGAAATGTTTGACTAATAACAACGTTATTTATGCTCTAAAATAAAAACTATTATGAACACTAACAGACTTTCATCAACGCTTGCAGCAGCGCTAAATGCACAAATGACAAAAGAAGCTCATGCATCACAGATATACTTATCCTATGCGTCTTGGGCAGATCATGCGGGATTTGGTGGCATTGCCAATTTTCTATTCAGGCATGCCAATGAAGAACGTAACCACATGATGAAAATATTGGAGTACATTTTAAAACGCGGGGGAGAGGTGAAAGTTACTGCCATACCTGCACCGCCTGCAAACCCGTCAAGCATAAATGACTGTTTCGAAAAAGTGTTTAAACATGAAGTGGAAAATACCAAAGCAGTATATGCAGTAGTTAATATGAGCTTAGACGAGAAGGACTGGGCTACATGGAATTTTATGCAATGGTTTGTGAAAGAACAAACAGAAGAAGAAACACTTGCTTTGAGTTTATTAGATAAAATAAAAATTTCGGGTGGTGAAAAGATGAGCAGCACTTCTTTATATTCATTAGATCGCGACCTTGAAACAACACCTGATGATGCAAGGCTTGCGCAGGATGTTACAACTGATAAGCCCTGAAGGAATAATGAATGTTGAATTTTAAATTTTGAATGTTGAAGTAAATCCATCCAATTCATTATTCAACATTTTACTACTTCTTGATACTGTCTTTAACTGTAGTATGAGTTGGTGGTACAGTTTTATAAATTGGTTTGGTGGCACCTGTTTTCTTAGCCTTTGCTTCCGCTGTTTTTTTTGCTTCTGCTGCTTTCTTTTCTGCTGCAATAATATCCCGCACATCTTTCCCTCCTTTATAAGTAATTGTATTAATCAAATCTCCTTTATGATTATAATATCGCCATTCGCCATTCATGATTCCGCGCAGGTAAGAACCTTCATACTTTAATTGACCGTCACTATAATAAGATGTCCATTGGTCTGATCTCTTTCCTGCTGAATATACCCCTTCGATTTTAACCTGGCCATTGTAATAGTATTGTTTATAAGTGCCTTCTTTAACGCCAAACTGGTATTCAGTTTCGTCCATTACCTTACCATTGCCATAATAAAGTTTAGAGATACCCTGTCTCACATCATTTACGTATTCAATCTCGCGGGTTATCTGGTGATAAGAGTTATAATATTTCCAGACGCCTTGCTTATGATCAAGCTCATCAGTTTTATTCCTGTGTTTTTCTTTGCGCGGAGCATCTTTAGGCCGGCTTTCCCATTGACCTGAAACGGTGGCAGAAATAAAAAGTACGATGCAAATAATTGTTATGAGTGTTCTCATGCAGCAATAAATGTAGGCGTTAAAATTACTGAATTAGTGATTGGAATTATTTCATAAGTAATAAGGCACATTTACTAAAACAAAAAACCCACCCTGTAAATAAAGCAGGGCGGGTTTAAAATGTAGAACAAATAATGAATGTTGAATGTTGAAGTTTGTATTTTATCACAGATAAAGATGAATATAAAATTTTAAAGATTCCTTCGCCTTCAAAATTCATTATTCAACATTCGACATTCATCATTATTTATTGTTTTTCAAGAATACCTTTTAGGTTAGTGAGACCTGTTTGTAAATCATTTCCAAGCATCTTATCCATATTCATAAACAAGAGCATGAGGTTCATTGGATAAGGCATTTTACTGTTAAAGCCCCATTTTACTTTTGTTTGATTTTCCGCTACAGATTCCGTGGTCATGAAAGCATTTGCATCTCCTTCAAATGGTTTTATAAAATGAAGAGCAAGATCAATTCTTTCCCCTTCTGATATTTTCACAATCTCTTGTTCGCCTTTACCTACATCTTTAATATTACTGTCCCATGCTGAAGTAAAGCCTATATTTCCGTCAGTTCCTTTATAATCTTTTTTTGCATTAGGATCCATCATCGCCCACTTACTGTAATTATCCTGGTTCTTAATAAATTTAATGTAATTAAAAACTTCCTGCTTTGGTTTGTTAATGACTATTTCGCGTTCCACTGCATAGTCACTTTTTGAGAACAAGCCTATGATTAATAGAATTACTATTAAGGCTGCAATTACGAGAATGATTTTTACTACTATTTTCATTTTGTTTTTAGTTTAAAATTATGATGCAAATTTATTATTTTGATGATTTAATTTATCGCTGCAAACATAGGGTCATCAGATAAATTACGTGAGGTATAAAAACGGCAATTTAAAAGGTTGATTACGACATTATCATTTTGAATTTGACTTTATGAAAATCTATCTTTCATGATAATAGTTTATTAAACCGTGATTTTCTCTGCAAATTCTTTTAATGAAGTACCTATAATTTGTGTCCAGCCTGCTGCAAAATTTTCTTTTGCAAAATCGAGGTTGCTTGCCGGGAAGGTTTCCAAACTTTCATGAGTCAATTTTAATCGCGTTTTATTTCCATCTTCAAATAATTCAAATGTTACAAATGAATTTCCTTCATAACCATCATAACGCCAACTGTACGTAAGTTTTTTGCCGGGAACTACTTCAATGATTTTACATAAATGCAAATACTTATTGTTTTCAGTGCCACCTGAAAACTGAAACTCAAAACCCACTTCAGGTTTAAATTCGGCAAGGTCGAAATACCATTGTTTCATATCGTCTTTGTCGGTTATTGCTTTCCATATTTTTGCTATGGATGCATTATAGGTTCTTTCTATTACAAATGGTTCTTTTTTCATTTTGTTTATTTTTAAATATGTTTTTGAAATTAAGAGGGCAGGGGAGTCACATTGAAAATTCCCCTACATATATTCTGATAGTTACTTCTTCCGCATTGCATCAATACTCCAGGGACCGGCACCTGCTGCCGAAAAATAAAGCCAAACGAAACAATATAATATGGCATCACCTCCTCCATTCATAATGGGCCACCAGCCCTGCGGAAAATGATATTGGAAATATGCAACAGCCATTTCACCTGCAAGGATGAATGCCACAGGCCGCGTGAAAAGTCCGATAAGGAGCAGCGCTCCACCTGCAACTTCAAGTACTCCGCCAATCCATATTTGCGACATAAACTGAGCTGTATCTCCGTTGGGAGGCATCCCTTCAGGGAAAGCGAATATTTTCATCGTTCCCGGGAAAATAAACATGAATGCTGCTACGATCCTGAGCACGCTCTGAAGTTGAGGAGCAAATGCAGGCCACTTAGTTATAATGTTTTGTTGTGTCATGATGCAGTGGTTTTTTGTTTTGCCAAATATGCTTCTAATTTATTTACCTTTTGTTTTAATCCTTCATCAGCATGGAATACTTTAATTACGTTTTCCAATTGCTCGGCAGATTCGTATAAACCCCTCCACGTAAGTAATGTTTTATTGCCTTGCTCTGTATTCAAATGGTGCATTGAGAAGACGCGATATAACAAGTTCGCGATTTGAATTCTCGGTAATTAATTCATTTTTTTGCGGCATACTTTTTATTTTTTTTATGATCTTCATGATTCGTTCGAAATTAATAATACATTTACATCGGATTTAAGAAAATAAGCAGTCACCAAGTTAGAAACAGTACCAAAAATCCTCTTCAAATAACCCTCAGAATAATTCCAAAAGATAACAAGATAATCTTACCTGTTTAAGTAGGTAAGAGGCCATACAGTTCAAACAAATAATTTCATAACAGCAAAAGATTTTTTAATAAAAAATATTCAAGAAAGTTTTTTTAGGTTGGTTTAGGTTCGGGGCGGTGTGGTAACCGCCCCGCTTTTTTGGTGCCAACTGGCAAAATTTAAATAACTCCCCCGGCCCTCATTATTCCTATTATTCCTACAATAATCCAAAAAGAGTTTAACAATATATAGGCATTATCCTTTTTAAGTAATGCGCACCATGTTAGTAAAATGGCATCGGTTGTATTGAATATCCATACAAACATAAAAGGACTTTCAGGCCCCAGCCAACTTACTAATGTAAAACTTATTAGCAGCATTATAACACCCGTTATTTCTATAAAGGCAGGTGAGTAAGGACAAACAGATTTGTTTTTTCAAGAATCATAAATTTTTTTGATTTAATACGAGAATGAAATTCGGTTGGAATGGATCAACAAAAGGAGCTAATCATTTTCATCAGCATAAATTTTCTTAACCAGGTCTTCGTTATTGGCCATAATAATTTTGCGTTTTAGTTTTAGTGTTGGTGTCATTTCGTTGCTGTCCACTGTCCATTCTTTTGCTAAAAGTTCAATGGCTTTTAGTTGTTCCGTTTTGCCGTATTCAAGATTATAATGCGCTATTTCCTGCCAGATGCGTTTTTTAATTTCCTCGTGTTTTATCATGTCTTCATTGGTAGTGAAGGGTATCCCTTTTATTGCGCACCATTTTTTTAGATGATCAAATGTAGGTATAACTAATGCTGCTGCAAATTTATGCCCCTCGCCAATCACCATAATGTTTTCGATAAATTCAGATTCTTTAAATTTATTTTCCATCGGTTGTGGAGCAATAAATTTACCCCCGCTTGTTTTAAACATTTCTTTTTTACGATCAGTTATTTTTAAAAACTTTCCGTCTTCACGCACACCTATATCACCAGTGCGAAACCATCCATCATTATCAAAAACTTCTTTTGTAAGATCGGGTCGTTTATAATAGCCACTCATCACGTTAGGGCCTTTAACAAGGATTTCACCATCAACATCAAATTTGACCTGTACATCTTTGATCACAGTTCCTACAGTACCAAATTTTGCTTTGCCTGCCGCTACATAGTTAACCGCAATAACAGGACTTGTTTCAGTCAAACCATAACCTTCGAGCACATACATTCCTGCAGCCCAGAAAGCACGCGCAAGGCGTGGTTGCAAAGCAGCACCACCGGATACGATCACCTTCGTATTGCCACCCAATGCTTCACGCCACTTTGAAAAAATTAATTTATCGGCAATCTTCAATTGCGTTTCATACCACCATCCGTTAGCGCCATTCATTTCATAATTCAATCCCAAATCAACAGCCCAGAAAAACAATGCACGTTTTATTCCTGTAAGTTCTTTGCCTTTTGTAATTATCCTGTTGTAAACTTTTTCTATCAAACGCGGAACCGCAGAAAATACATGAGGTTTTACTTCGCGAATATTGTCGCCTATTTTTTCAATGCTCTCAGCATAATAAATAGAAACACCAAGATACATATACAGGCACGTTAGCATACGTTCATACACATGGCATAGCGGCAGAAAACTTAAGGCTTTATGTTGAGAATCAACGGGCGGAAGATCTTCGCACGAAACAAAATTGCTTACTAAATTATTGTGCGAAAGCATTACACCTTTAGGATTGCCTGTTGTGCCCGAAGTATAAATTAACGTGGCGAGGTCACCCGGCTTTACACTTGATTTTATTTCGTTTAATTTTTCAGCATTACTGTTTGACTTTCCTAACTCTACTATTTCCAACCAATTGCGCTTGCCGGTTATTTTATCGAAAGTAAAAACATGTTGCACTGCAGGAACATCTTTTAAAATATGTTCAATCTTTGAAAGCAGTGATGCATCGCTAATTATGATAAGTTTTACCTCAGCATCATTTAAAATAAAGCGGTAATCATTTTCACTTATGGTGGGATATATTGCAACCTGCACAGCGCCTATCTGTAAGATGCCCATGTCAACAAAATTCCACTCAGGACGGTTGTTGCTGATGGTGGCAATTTTATCATCCTTCCCGAAACCCATTGCCAGCAAGCCATTGCTTATATCATCAGCAAACTGAACAAACTGTTGCGTAGAATATTTTTTCCATTCACCATTTTCTTTTCCGGCTAATGCATCCTGCTTAGAGAACATTTTTAACTGGCGTGGTAATACATCAAATATGCGGGTTACTTCCATTCGTAGTGAATTATATTATTGAATCGGATTGCAATTTATCAAAGATGTTTGAGTATCAAATAAAAAATGAAATAGAAATATATTATGCACTTTGCGCAATTATATAAATGTGCTTTAAATGCTTTTCGATGCAAACAGAATTAACAAAGTTAACGGGGATAAAATATCCCATTATAATGGCTCCCATGTTCCTGGTGAGTAATGTGGCTATGATGAAAGCAGGGCTTGAAGCGGGTGTGCTGAGCATGTTTCCAACTTTGAATTTTCGACAAGAGGATGAACTTGAAAATGTGATAGACATCTTGCAGCAATTTAAAAAAGAGCATGCAATAACAGATGCAGATTTTGGCGTAAATCTAATTGTTCAGAAAACAAATCCTCTTTATGAGCGGCATTTGCGAATATGCGTTGAAAAAAAGGTAATGGTTTTTATAACATCGCTTGGAAGTCCGCGTGTGGTGATTGAAGAAGCGCATAAATATGGCGGTAAAGTTTTTTGTGATGTGATCAATATGGAACATGCGAAGAAGGTTTATGATTTAAATTGTGATGGATTTATAGCAGTGGGGCAGGGGGCAGGCGGTCATGCCGGTCCATATCCACTGAGTATTTTGGTTCCATCATTAAAAAAGAATTTCCCTGACAAGCCTGTAATTGCTGCCGGAGGCATTGCTAACGGTCACTCTATATGTAGCATGCTTGCAGTAGGTGCAGCGGGCGTTTCAATCGGCACTCGTTTCATTGCATCAAAAGAAGCAGGGATAAGTGATGAATATAAAAATGCAGTTGTAAATTCACACATGAGTGATATTGTTTTAACTGAACGAATTTCTGGAACACCTTGCACCATCATCAATACACCTTATGCAAAACGCATTGGTTATAAGCAGAATTTTTTTGAAAAAATGATGAGTAAAAACAATACCACAAAAAAATATTTTAAAATGCTCGTCCAGCTTCGCGGTATGAAAAGACTTGAAGCTGCCATAAAACCAGGCAACTACGACAACCTATGGTGTGCAGGTCAGTCGGTAGAATTGATTGATGACATACAATCGTGCAAACACATCATTGATCAATTGGTTGAAGAAACTAAGGAGGCTTTCGAGGAACTTAGCTTAAAGATGAGTTATATTTAAAATGGTATAAAAATTTAAACAACTGAAAAAAACCTTATATTGGATTTCAACCTTAGTAGAAAACGATAACACAGACCTTCAAACCTTATGACCTTATTCCAATCGCATAAGAATAAGGTAATAAGGTCGGTTTAACGGGGTTGCATTTTTCTACTAAGGTTTCGGAAAAAAGTAAGGTTTTTTACTCCAATGTTATGTACATATTTATCATGTTTTCTGTGTAATAAATTTGTGCATCAACGATAGAACGATGAAACATGCATTTCGTTTTTAGGAAGATTAAAATACCAACTGCAAAAGTGGATTGTTTTAGGGTCTAATTCTTTGCTCTTGCGCAAAGCATCCTGAATTTCTTTTGTTGAATAAATTTTCAACAACATATAAAAATCATCAGTAATGCCACGAGTGAGAACACGTTCAATTATATAACGCTGATGCTGTTTAAGGTCAATATTTTCGAGAGGGTAATCCCAAAATAAGTTTTGACTGAATGGAAATCTCCCGGATTTAATCCGATCCTCTAATTTCTCTGTGTCAATAAATTTGAAGTAGTCAGCCATTCTATATTTTTTTCAAAGATACATTTGGTTTTGGGTTTTCTTTACTTAGATTTTAATTTGAGTTAATTCATTTCTCACTTTTTCAAAATATGCCGGTGCATTAATCAATCTTGATCCATACCATGAAAAATATTCTCCATCAACCAACATTATTTTTGCTCCCGGACAAATCAATTGCAATTCATCAATATGTTTTTGTTTGAAAGGAAAAGGTTCTGATGAAAGTAATATGACATCAGGATTCGCATTTTTCAAATCATCATAATTAATTGAAGGATAACGTTGAAGATTTGCAAATGTATTTTCAAATCCGCAATGATACAGCATGCTATCAATGAAAGTACCAGATGCGGCTACCATTATAGGATTGTACCAAATGCAGTAAATAGCCTTTGGCTTTTGGCTTTTAGCCTTTAGCTTTAGTTGTGAGAAATTGTTTTCAATTTGGTTTTTGATTTCAATTGCTTTGGATTTCCTGTTCACCAAATCGCCAATACTTTCAATCATATTTAATGCATCTTCAAACGTTTTAATATCGCTCATCCACACAGGGTATTCGTTCATCAATTGTTTAACCTGTTGTTCTTCATTCTCTTCTTTATTGCCGATGATCAGATCAGGCTGTAATGATTTTATTTTTTCAAAATTTAAATTTTTAGTTCCGCCTATTCTTGTTTTAGTTTTAAACCAGGTTTCGGGATGAATACAAAATTTAGTAATTCCGACCACTTCGCCATCTAAACCTAAATCGAAAAGTAATTCCGTTTGAGAGGGCACCAACGAAATAATTCTTTTAGGTGCGTGGGGCAAAACAACTTTGCGATTAAGCTGATCAGTGAAAAATGTTGTGTTGATATTTTGAGTATGCATTGATTTCGCGAGATGATAAATTACAACACCGGTGCAAAAAGTCGTACAAGTGACTCAGCCAGCACGCGCCAATTGCTTCTTTTATTCCAAACATTCAATGATGCTTCTCTGCTGTATTTCAGATCTTCCATAAATACATTTTCCAATTGTTGATTGACTTCCTGGTCATAAATAAAAGCGTTTACTTCAAAGTTCATATCAAAGCTGCGCATGTCCATATTAGCAGTTCCAACTATGGCAAGGTTATCATCAATGATCATTGTTTTTGAATGTACAAAGCCTTTCGTGTACATAAATATACGAACTCCAGCATCAAGCAATTCTGAAACAAAGGATTGTGTTGCAGCATTTACAAGGCGCGAATCGCCTTTTCTTGGTACCAGTAACCGCACATCTATACCACTAAGTGCAGCTTGCTTCAGTGCAGTTAGAATACTTTCATTTGGAATGAAATAGGGTGTTGTAATAAAAACTCTTTTTGTAGCACATACAATGGCCGTAAAAAACGCAAGCATAATTGTAGCCCGCTCCGAATCTGGTCCGCTTGAGGCTATCTGCACTACCTGGTGATGATCATTTTCCTGAACAGGGAAAAAGGAGAACGATAAATCCAACTTGTTTTTGGCAGTAAAATTCCAATCTGAAATAAAAATAAGTTGTAAGGTATGCACGGCACTTCCTTCAATTTTTAAATGCGTATCACGCCAATACAATTTATTATTATCATTTTTATTTACGTAGTGGTCGGCAACATTAATTCCCCCGGTAAAACCAATGCAGCCATCTATTACTACAATTTTTCGATGGTTACGATAATTCCAACGGTTAGCTAAACCTGAAAAGTATGTTTTGTAAAACGGATGAATTTCAATGCCTGCATCTTGCAAATCGGCTGCAAAAGATTTACGAATGCTGCGCGAACCAAAGTCATCATAAATGAAGCGAATCTTTACACCTTCCCTGCTTTTTCTGATCAGCAAATTTTTAATCACGTTTCCAATCTCATCATCTTCAAAAATGTAATATTCAATATGGATGTGATATTTGGCATTTTCAATTGCTTTGATTACTTCAGGAAATTTGCTCTCCCCATTAATAAGTAAATTAATTTTATTATCGGTTGTAATTTGAGCCAGCGAATCTTTTAAAAGCAGCTTAACAAGCTCAGATTGATTTTCAAGAAACAATTTTTTATCCTGAATTATTTTTTCCGACTGCGTTGTTACTGCTTGTTTCATCTTATCAAAAAATGCAGAATCCTTCAGTTTTTTGATGTTATACTTGCGTCTGCTGCGTATGTTAACTCCAAAAAAATAATAAACCGGAATTCCAATGAAAGGAAGAAAAATGATCAACAGTAAATAGGAAACTGTTTTTTGCGGATTGCGATTTTCAAGGATAATTTTTATGGAAACTATTATGGCGAGAATATATAAGGCAATCCACAGCAGGTTAATTAAAATTGATTTGCCCCAGAAAATTGCCAACAGTGTATTCATGATTTACTGTAGTGATTACGAAGTTCAATTTATGAAAATTAGCAAGAGCAAAAAAAATTTTACCGCAACACTTTAACTTTAATTGCTGATAAACTTAGGATTGATCATATTATCAATACTGTAAATTTCATCCCACTTTTCCTGGGTGATCAACAGTCGTTCTTTAACAGCAATCTGGTAAACCGACTTGCCGGTTTGCAATGCTTCTTTAGCAATTTCACCTGACTTCTCATAACCAAGAATGGGATTTAAGGAAGTAACAATTCCAACACTGTTCATCACCATAGCCCTGCAAACTTCTTCATTAGCGGTTATGCCTACTATGCATTTGTCGGCCAATGTTTTTATCGCCTTCGTAAGATACTCTAACGAGGTGAATAAACTGAATGCAATAACCGGCTCCATTACATTTAATTCTAACTGGCCGGCTTCGGCAGCCATGGTAATGGTCATATCAGCACCAATCACATAATAGCAAGTTTGGCTTATAACCTCTGGTATTACAGGATTTACCTTGCCGGGCATAATGGATGAACCGGGTTGCATTTGCGGAAGATTGATTTCATTAAAGCCACAGCGTGGACCAGAACTTAATAAACGCAGATCGTTACAAATTTTGGAAAGTTTTACGGCACATCGTTTCAATGTTCCTGATATCTGTACATAAGCCCCGGTATCATAAGTTGCTTCAATAAGATCTTCGGCAATTGTTACAGGGATACCTGACAAGTCTTTAATATATTTAGTCACAACTTTTGAATATTCCTGCGGTGCATTAATGCCTGTACCAATTGCAGTTGCACCCATGTTGATTTCGGTAATCAATTGCTGCACTTCGCGCATGCGTTGTATATCTTCGCGAACAGTAACTCCATAACTTCGGAACTCCATGCCCAAAGTCATGGGCACAGCATCCTGCAATTGTGTGCGTCCCATTTTCAATACATTTTTAAACTCTTCACCTTTTTTGAAAAGTGTTTCAACAAGCAATTGTTGTGCAATGATGAAGGTTTCAATTTTACGGTAAAGTGCAAGCCTGAATGCAGTAGGATAAGCATCGTTGGTTGATTGTGAAAAGTTAACATGATTATTAGGATGCAAATATTTATACTCACCTTTTTTATGACCTAAATATTCAAGACCGATATTGGCGATAACTTCATTAGCATTCATGTTGCATGATGTGCCTGCACCACCTTGTATCATATCCGTAACAAACTCATCAAGATATTCACCGGCAATAATTTTATCGCAAGCAAAACAAATGGCTTCGCATATTTTCTCATCCATTACACCACAGTCGCGGTTAGCCAATGCAGCAGCTTTTTTTACATAACCAAAAGCCTGTATAAAAAAGGGCTCTTTGGAAATGGGTGTGCCCGTGATGTTAAAATTTTCACGAGCACGCATTGTTTGAATACCATAATAATGATGATTAGGAATTTCAATTTCGCCTAAAAAATCGTGTTCTTTTCTTCTCATGATAAGTTTATTTTTTTGATTTATAAAATGCCCTGCCAAACTAAGCAGTCGTTAAATTTATTTTCAATATTTATTTTTTCGTAACTTATACCATATAGGCAACTTCCGCTACCGCTCATACTTGCATAAACGCATCCGTTCGCATACAGGTCATTTTTAATCTGCTCTGATTGCGGGTAAAGTTTAAAAATTCCTTTTTCAAAATCGTTAACAATATTCTCTTTCCATTTTTCAAACGGCTGCAATATTAATTCCCGCAATGATACTAAAGGTTGTGAAGGTTTTATTGTTTGGTAGGCTTGTATTGTGGAAATTGAGACATCGGGTTTTATCATAGCAATGTGCAAGCCTGATAAATTCAACTCAATATCTTCCAATAACTCACCCTTGCCGGATGCAAAGGATGGCTTATTCTCAATAAAAAATGAACAGTCACTCCCTAATTGCGAAGCATAATTTTTCAATTCTTCGATTGAAAGGTTAATATTGAAAATGCTCTTCAGTAATTGTAACGTAAAAGCCGCATCAGCAGAGCCACCGCCAAGTCCGGCACCGGCAGGAATTATTTTATGAA
>JBDTRM010000072.1:0-46413 GCA_039931675.1 Bacteroidia bacterium
ACTTCTATTGTTGGTTTTGCTGAGTTTCATTATAAATCAAAAAGCGGAAGGGAAGGTGATTGGTTTAAAATGGGATTCTCGCCCCGAAAGCAAAATCTAACACTTTATGTTATAACAGACCTTTCAAAATACAAATCCCAATTAGAGAAGTTGGGTAAATTTAAAATGGGGAAGTCGTGCATCTATATTAATTCGCTAAAGGACATTGACGAAAAAGTATTTAAAACCCTGCTTGAAACTGCATTTAAAAATTTTGATGAGAAAGCTTTCAATTTTTAGTAACTATTTATTCAATAACCAAATTCCATGTCACTATTAATAAAAAACGGAAGGATAATTACAGCATCAGAAGATTATGTTGCTGATATTTTTATTGAAGGAGAAACAATTTCTCTCATCGGAAAAAATCTTTCAATGAATGCTGATGAAATAATTGATGCATCAGGAAAATTAGTGATGCCGGGTGGCATTGACCCGCACGTGCATCTCGACATGCCGTTTATGGGAACATATAGCAGCGATAATTATGAAACAGGAACGCTTGCAGCTTTGCATGGTGGCACCACGATGGTGATTGATTTCATTTTGCAAACACAAGGTAAATCGTTGCATCACGCTTTGGAACAATGGCAAGGTCGCAGCAATGGAAATTGTTTTGGTGATTATTCTTTCCACATGGCGGTGACAGATTTTAATGAGGATACAAAAAAAGAAGTGCAACAAATGGTTGATGAAGAAGGCATCACTTCGTTCAAAACTTTTATGGCTTATAAAGGCGCTTTGATGATTGATGATAGACAAATGGTTGGCTTAATGAATGAAGTTAAAAAATGCGGAGGCATGGTAACCGTTCATGCAACCAATGGAGATATGATTGATTTCTTAATTGCAAAACATCGCAGCGAAGGAAAACTTTCACCTTTGTATCATTATTTATCTCAACCTGAAATTACCGAAAGCGAAGCATCACGAAGATTTTGTGATATGACATTTCATACCGGATGTCCCGGCTACATTGTACACATGACGTGTGAAGGTGCGGTTGGTGCAGTGCGCATGTCTGGATTTCGAAATCATAAAGTTTACGGAGAAACCTGCATTCAATATTTATTGCTTGATGCATCGTTGTATGAAAAAGATTTTGATGGAGCTAAATGGGTGATGAGTCCACCGTTGCGTGAAAAGAAAGACCAGGAATCATTGTGGGCAGGAATAAATCAAGGAACTGTTCAGATAGTTGCAACAGACCATTGTCCGTTTACATGGGAGAAAAAATTAATGGGTGAAAAAGATTTTTCAAAAATTCCGAATGGTCATCCAGCAATTGAACATCGCATGGAATTATTATTAAGTGAAGGTGTGAATAAGGGAAAAATATCTTTGAATAAATATGTTGAATTAACATCAACCAATCCTGCAAAAATTTTCGGAATGTATCCAAAGAAAGGAACAATAGGAATTGGCTGCGATGCCGATTTAATTATTTTTGATGCAAATGAAAAGCATACACTTTCGGTTAAGACGCATCACATGAATGTGGATTACTCTGCTTACGAAGGTTGGCAATTGCAAGGAAAAGTAAAGACAACAATTTTGCGTGGACAAGTTGCTATTGATAATGGAGAAGTGAAAATTAAAAAAGGGTATGGACAATTTGTTAAACGGAATAAAGTAAATGGAATCATTTAAACTTATACCTCAATATGAATATAGTAAAATTCGAAAAAGTAGAAGAAAGAATTATTGAAATCAGGGAGCAAAAAGTTCTTTTAGATATTGATGTGGCTGGTCTTTATGGAGTAGGAACCAAAGAAATAAATCAAGCGGTAAAAAACAACCTCGAAAAGTTTCCTCAAGGATACATCATGGTATTAACAAAAGATGAGAAACTTGAGGTGGTCAAAAATTTTGACCAGTTCAATAATTTGCATAAAAAAGTTTCACTAAATAGCTTTGCATAAAGAAATATGGAAATAGTAAAGTTTGAAAAAGTAGAAGAAAGAATTATTGAAATCAGGGAACAAAAAGTTCTTTTGGATACTGATGTAGCTGCTCTTTATGGTGTTGAAACAAAAGAAATAAATCAAGCGGTAAAAAACAACCTCGAAAAGTTTCCTTCAGGATACATCATGGTATTAACAAAAGATGAGAAGCTTGAGGTGGTCAAAAATTTTGACCACCTCGGAAAAGTAAAATTTTCTCCGCAATTGCCTAAGGCATTTACGGAAAAAGGGTTATATATGCTTGCCACAATAATTAAAAGTGAAATAGCAACACAAACAACCATAGCCATTGTTGAAACTTTTGCGAAAATTAAAAGTCTTTCGAGAAATATCAAAGAATTAATTCATGTTAAAGATGAACAGAAAAAACAAAATATCCTTCAAAAAAGCGGAGAAACTATAGCCGAATTATTGGAAGATGATATGATAACGGATGCAAGTGAAACAACTATTGAACTTAATTTTGCTGTCTTAAAATTTAAGCATACCATTAAGAAGAAAAAACAAAACAAAAGCAAATAAATTTAAACTAATATTATGGCAAGAATTATTAAATCAGGACTTATCCAAATGAGTCTTCCGAAAACCGAAGGCGAAGGAACTATTAAGGAAATTGTTGATGCAATGGTTGCAAAGCATATTCCCTTGATTGAAGATGCTGGAAAAAAAGGTGTGCAGATTTTATGTCTGCAGGAAATTTTTAATACGCCTTATTTCTGTCCGGGGCAGGATGCGAAATGGTATGCAAGTGCTGAAACTGTTCCAGGTCCGACAACAGAATTGATGCAGGTGTATGCTAAGAAATATAACATGGTAATCATAGTTCCCATTTATGAAAAGGAACAAGCTGGTGTTTTATATAATACAGCAGCAGTGATTGATGCTGACGGAACTTATCTCGGAAAATATCGCAAGAATCATATTCCTCACACATCCGGTTTTTGGGAGAAATTTTTCTTCAAGCCGGGCAATCTTGGCTATCCCGTTTTTCAAACACGCTATGCAAAGGTTGGAGTTTATATTTGTTATGACCGTCACTTTCCTGAAGGTGCAAGAGCGCTTGGATTGAATGGTGCTGAAATAGTTTACAATCCATCTGCAACAGTTGCAGGGCTTTCGCAATATTTATGGAAGTTAGAACAGCCGGCACATGCAGCCGCTAATGGTTACTTTATGGGTTGTATAAATCGTGTGGGCGAAGAGAAGCCCTGGAACGTTGGAAAGTTTTATGGCTCAAGCTATTTTGTTGACCCGCGCGGACAAATTTTTGCGCAAGCATCAGAAGATAAAGATGAATTGCTTGTTGCAGATTTTGATTTGGATATGATTGATGAAGTGCGTTCAGTGTGGCAATTTTTCAGAGACAGAAGACCTGAGACTTATGGAAAGTTGACGGAGTTGTAAAAGTTAGGAGTCTTTAAAGAAAAGATTATTTTGAAATGTTTACAGACCAATATATTCATAAAAATCGACAATGCTTATCACTCTGATTTCAGTTGAATGTAATTTTTTAAGAATGCCGAATCCTTTGTCATTGCTCACAAGTGTGGACTTTGTGACGTTGGATAAATCAACACGGTAATTATCTTTATAATCATTCAAAAGGCGGTAGTTCTTGACTGTTTCTATTTGAAAAGATGTTAACCGTAGTGCATTAACATAATCTTGTGTTTTTAGAGGGAGCATCTTGGAAATTTTTGGATGCTTGTTGTGAACATCAGCAAATTCTTTTAATTGTTCACTGAAAGAATAAATTCGCAGACGATTATCTGTCAATCGAATTAAATTTTTTTCGAACTGTTGATTACTGAAAATTGAAATCCAAACATGAGTATCAAGAACAAAATTCATCGTTTTCCGATTCTGAAATTGTGAACCATGTCAGCAATTTCCTGGTCACTATATTTTATTTTAGAACCTTTTGATGAATCAATTTTTTTTGCCAATTGCAATGCCTTTTTCAATTTCAATTGCCTTAATAATTCACTCTGAAATTTTTTAGGCATATCTTCTATAATACTCAATATTTCCTTTACAGTATTATTTTCTGCTGTCTGTATCATGTTATTTAGTTTTTGCAAATTTAATAAAACTCCTGCCTTATATTTTTTTCAGAAATTCTTCGAGGTAAAGTTCAGTTGCTTCTTTTAGATTTTTTATTGCATCGTCAATGCTATTACCCTGACTTACTGTACCGACTTCAATACATGTTGCCACAAATATTTCACCTTCCTTTTGAATACTTGCTGTGTATGCTTTGCTTAATGACATAATTTTTATTTTAAACAAAATTAATAAAACAAACCTAATTGCGAATATTGTAATATTAACTTTCATGAGGATGTAATTATATATTTGTGAATCATTAATCAATAAAAATTATGTCTGAATTCAAACAACCGAATAGCGAAGAAGAATTTTCTGAAAATTTTTCGCAGATAAAACCATTAATGACTGAAACCCAAGCCTACTACGAAAGTTCGCGGTGTTTGTTTTGTTATGATGCACCTTGCGTGAATGCCTGTCCAACCGGAATAGATATTCCGCTTTTTATTCGTCAGATAAATTCTAAAAATGATTTAGGTGCAGCTAAAACAATTTACGATTCAAATTATTTTGGTTATGCCTGTGGTAAAGTTTGTCCTACTGAAGTTTTGTGCGAAGGCGCATGTGTTTACAATCATCAAAATGTAAAGCCGATTGAGATTGGACGACTGCAAAGCTTCGCCACAGGCAAAGCAATTTCATCCAACAAAAAACTTTTCATCACACCACAGTCGAATGGAAAAAGAGTTGCTGTGATTGGTGCGGGTCCGGCAGGAATAGGCTGCGCATGTGAGTTGCGCATGTATGGTTTTGATGTGGATATTTTTGAAGCAAAAGAAAAACCTTCGGGACTTACGGTTCATGGAGTGGCTCCTTATAAAATTACAAATGAAGAAGCATTGGATGAAATGAATTATCTCGAAAATCAATTTGGTTATAAAGTTTTTTACAATAAAGGAATTACATCAAAAGAGGATTTGGAAAATCTTGAAAAGAATTACGATGCAATTTTTCTTGGAATCGGTTTAGGTAAAACATCAGAAATAACAATTAAAGGCGAAGAATTAGAAAATGTTTTCGGTGCAACAGAATTTGTTGAACAGTTGAGAATGAATCATCATAAAATAAATGTTGAAAAAAAAGTAATTGTTCTTGGTGGTGGAAATACTGCAATGGACGCTGCAAGCGAAACTGCAAGAATGGGAGCGCAGGTAATCTTAGCTTATCGGAGAAGCAAAGAGGAAATGCCCGCTTATGATTTTGAATTTGAGTTGGCAAAGAGTATTGGTGTTGTTGGAATGTTTAATGTTTCACCAATTGAAATAATTGGTGCGAATGGAAAAGTTGTGGGAGTAAAATTTCAACGAACAACTTCAGACCTCAAACCACAAACCTCAAACGATTCTACTTTTACAGAATCAAGTGATTGGGTTATTAAAGCAACCGGACAATCCAAGCAAAAAGAATTTTTGAGTTTGATTGATGGATTAAAATTAAATTCAAACGGAACTCTTGTCGTGAATGAAAATTTTCAAACCACCAACAGAAAATATTTTGCCGCAGGCGATGCAGTGAGTGGGGGAGAGGAAGTAGTGAATGCTGTAGCTAATGGAAAGAAGGCTGCAAAAGCAATCAAGGAAATGTTGAGTGAATGGAATTCACTCTGATGCATTGATTTTTCTTTCTTAATTATTTATCGAATTGCTACTGTGGTCTCAAGTATAACGTATCAATATTTGAATACAGCACCATTCGCTTATGTGTTGCAAGTGTATCAGTAATTTTACCGGCATAGTCAACATGATTGCCATTCTGAACTTTGATGACGGTGAAAGAAATATCAAAGCTTTTTGTTTTGCCGGATAAAGAATTTTGAATTGCGCCCTCGTTTTCATGCCCTATAAAATGACCAACACTATCAGGGTTCTGAAAGGAATATGTTTTTGTTGTCCCCGCAGTATCTTCCCATAATATTTGACTAATCGGTACAATGAAACCATCATCAGGCGTTCCGCTATTATCATCGCCTGAATTGCATGATGAAAATAAAAAAACAATAAGAAATAATTTTGTGGACAGAATAAAATATTTTTTCATTTTGCTTGAGTTTTAATTACCGCGGGAGGTAATGCTTTAAGATACAATGTGTCTAATGCTGAATAAGCAATCATTCGTTTATTGTTTGAAGTGGTGTCAGTTAACACTCCTTTGTAAGCAATATATTTTTTCGGGAAATTTTCCTGCTTTTTCTTAATCATCACTGTCCAGTTCAATTCAAAGTTTTTTGTAATGCCTTCAAGGTTAATAATTCCTTCTTCGCCATAGCGTTCATCGGTGCCGATAAACCTGTCAGAAGTAATGATGTTGGCAAGCACAACTTTTCGTTGGGGGTTAACTGTATCTGCCCAAACTTGCGAAATGCTTGCAATAAAATCGGATTGATTGCTTTGAGAAGTATTATTGCTTGTTGCTTGAATATGCTTACTCTCCAAACAAGAGTAAACAGAAATGATAAGCAGAAAACCGGTTATTGCATTGACTATTTTAACGGAGTGAGTCATAGTCGCGTTGTAATGTGATGTTAAAAGTATAATTTATTTTTTGAAAGCAGTATTATTTAGCGCACCACCCAACATCAAACCTCATTCAACCCTTGTAAAAATAAATGACCACAGCCCATAACCATATTTCCATATTTCCATATATACCAATTCCCATTATTTAAGTTGAAATTTTAATTCATTGATATTTTTTTCAAGTAAACTTAACTCCTCATTCAGTGCGCTGTTATCACTAAAGTTTTTAAACTTTATTAATGCAGCTTTATACTTCTGTTGCTTATCTTTTTGTGTTGATGATGAAACGGGCACATTAATAAACTCATCTCTAATATCGTTAAACTGCGAGAAATAATAAATTTTGTGAATGCGCTCAATGTCCCTCGCTACATTATTAAGCTTTGACTGCGTAACCGGCTCATCATCCCAATATGTTACAATCGCTTTTAAAAATTCGTCTTTCATAAAATAAAATGTTTGCCATGCATTATTGTAGCTTGCGACTTGCGAGTCTAACATTGCAGTAGCTTTATTGTTACTGAAGAAAACTGTATCGAAACTATGCAGGAATTTTTTCAGATCGAATGCTGCGTTTACATAACGGTTTAAAATTGGTGACAATTGGTGAAACACCGAATCTTTTTTTATCTGTTTGATAACAGAATCTTCTTTCAGATTTTTAATACTCTCCATAAGTAATGCAGCCTTCTTACAATAATTTTGCGAATTAGTACTTTCTAATTGAAGTTCTTTTATTTTAGGATAGATGGAAACCAAAGTGCTATAATCTTTATCTGTTCCTATAATGATTTCTATAACAGGCGAAGCATCTCTCGGTATCAGCAATTTATTATTTAATGGATAGAAAATTTTATAACCTCCACCTGTAATTTCAATCTTGACATTCGTTTTAGAAGATGGAATTATAAATTCATATATGCTTTCACCAAATTTATTTGATGGAGATTTATCATCAATTTTAAGATTTACATTTTCACTTACCACTTCGTTTTTAAAATTTCGCAGTTGAATTTTTAGCGCAACTGTTTCCTGCGCATTCACTTTTAATGCAATAAGAAAAAGTATCAATCCAAAAATCAGAACAGTTTTTTTTCCCATTTATTTAAGATAGAAATTAGTTTCATTAGTTGCACCAACATTAATTCTATCATTATAAACGATGCTGTCTTTTACAATGATCATTACACCAACTTCTACACCTTCGGCTATCGGGAGATAAACTGCATAATTGCCAAGGTTATCAGTAGTCGCTTTAATTTTTCCACCCATAAAATTTATAATGGCATCTTTAACAGGAATATTTTTAATATTGATTACACTGCCGTGCACTAATGTTGAATCAATATTTTTTTCTAAAGTAATAGTGATAACATTTTCTTTTTTCGGAATGGTAATTTCAATTGCTGTAGCAGGATAGTTTTTAATCTTAGGTTCAATGCTTGCTTTAATGCCCCTGTATTCAGACAATATTTTTTTAAACGAAGCCTGGCCGTTATTATCAAGCATGCGTTCTTCTTTTTTATCATCAATATTAATTACGATTGAACCATTGGTTATCGCGCCTGATTTTGAATCGTAAACATTTATTGTCAAATCAAAATTGTTTTTAGGGAGATAGTATCCGCCAATGATCACTAAAAAGAAAACAACAACTGGACCACCTAATTTTAAAGTTCCGTATTGCGAAGTGCTGTCAAAGGATGCAAATGATTTTTGAATTGAGAATACAGCAAGTGCCGATGCAAACGCAACTATAACAAGCGTTATGTAATAATTAAGTGATGAACTGTCAGTAAGTTTATTAAGGAGGAAGAGTGCCAGGGCTGCGATTAAAATTCCCACCAAATAATTAAGCCAGGCATTTTTTGGTTTTTTTGATTCCTGATTTTGCATAGTTGCTTACTTTAATAAATAATGCAACAAAATAAGTAAACAATGCATGATGAAATCAGAGGGAAAAAATTATCATTAACAGTCTAAGGTTTATAACTCATTATCATGCCCCATGTTCACGTGCAATACTTCTGAGCCACTTTAACATTAACAATATAGCAAGTGCAGCGGCAAGTGCCACTGTAAAATTTACGAGGAAAAAGTTGGCTTTATGTTCATAGCCATCCCATAAGGACGCAAGCACTCCACTCATTTTATTTCCGATTGAAGTTGATAAAAACCAACCTCCCATCATCAGTGCTGTAAGGCGTGGTGGCGATAATTTTGAAACTAACGATAAACCCATTGGAGATAAGCATAACTCACCAACTGTAATTACTCCGTAAGCGCCAATCAACCAAAGCGCTGAGCTTTTTTCTAAACCATTATGACATACAAAGGTTGCCGCAACCATTACAAAGGTTGATAAAGCTGTAATGAACAATCCCCAGAATATTTTTGCAGGCGTTGAAGGTTCACGATTTCGCTTACGCAGCCATCCGAAAAACAAAACCACAACTGGAGTTAATGCCACCACCCAGAACGGATTAATACTTTGAAACAATTCAGTGGAAACTAATTTAGCAGGATTGCCTGGCGCGGGCAATTGCCCAGGATTGATATTTTTAAAATAAGCAGGATAATCAAAGGTTTTAATAATTTTTCCTGCAGCATCTTTCTGCGTTCTGAACTGTTCATCCATTAGAGGAACAGAATCTTTGGTATAAGAAATTTCCTGGACCATGCCTATTGCTTTTGAAGGTTGATAAAGCGATGCAGGAATTTCGCGGTCGGTGTAATTCTCGGCCCATATAGTAAGTGCAGTTCCGTTTTGTTTAAAGATAGCCCAAAAAATAATCACCACTCCGAATATGGCAAGCAATGCAGCGATTGGTCTTTTATCTTCCTTGTTAGCACGAGCTAAAAGCGACACATAAAATAATGCAACAGGTAATGCGCCAAAAATAAAAGCATCTGTTGAGTCGCTTCCGAAAATATTGTTTGGAATAATCCATCCAAGATAACCTGCAATAACTGCCGGTAATAATACAATTGAAAATATGCGGGCAAGGCTCATATCTTCAGGGTTTACAGGTTTGCGAATATCACCGCTTGTATAGTGTTTGGCACCTGTCCAGAAAATAATAACACCCAGAAACATGCCTATGCCGGCAGCAAGAAATGCATATCCCCAGCCAAACGAGTTTCGCAGGTAAGCACCAAAAAAATTGCATATAAAGGCACCAATGTTAATGCCCATATAAAAAATATTATAACCTGAATCTTTATTGGCTTTATACTGAGGTGTATTGTAAAGGTTACCCAAGAGGGTGGATATATTGGGTTTAAAAAATCCGTTACCGATAATGATTAATGACAACGAAATATAAAATGCAGTCATGCCCTGCAGTGCCAGGCCACTGTATCCAAGCCCATCATAATTCCTCCTATGGTTATGGAGGCACGGTAGCCGAGGACTCTGTCAGCCAGTAACCCGCCTATGAATGGAGTTAAGAATACAAGTGCGATAAAAGTTCCGAAAATGTCGGAAGCTTCTTTTCGTTCAAAACCCATTCCGCCTGATTTGGTATCGGTGAGGTATAAAAAGAAGATTCCTATCATGAGATAATATCCGAAACGTTCCCACATTTCTGTAAAAAATAAAAAGGGCAACGCGGCAGGATGTTTTTTATTCATGCTTAATCAGTTTTCAAAATTGAAGTGATTTGTAACTAAGTAAAGATGTGTTGTACAAATTATGCTGCAATAAAGCATTTTTTATTGAAGCTGAATTTGTTTATCCTGTGTGATTGGTTGAGGTTAACTTCAGGCAATTTATCCCCACAAAAAACTCCGGGTTAAAAGAAACCCAGGAGGTTGAAAATGTATTTCGGAAAGGAACTTATTTCTAACTCCCGGCTTTTGCCATAAAGAATTTGCTCATATTATTGTTTAACAATACGCTGAGTGAAAATATTTTTCTCATCACTCACCTTCAACATATAAACTCCATCAGGTAAACGTGAAAGATTACTGTTCAAAGTGCTTCCTGCATTAATGCCAGGGAGAGATGCTTTCAAAACTATTTCACCAAGCGCATTTGTAAATTCAATTTTAAAGTGATTCATTTTTTCTGTAAATTGAATTTGTAAAATATCTTTTAAGGGATTAGGATAAATTTTAAAGGGAATTATATTCCCATCGTTCAATCCAACAAAAACTGTTTGCACTGTATTCTGTGTAGTGTTGGTGAGGACAGGTGCATTGAAATCAAAATAAATTCCTGCAGTGTTTTCAATAACTGTTCCCACAGGATTATTTTGTTGCTGACGGATGGAGTAATTAATAAAGCCATGACTCAAAAGTTCATTGTGATTGCTATCCACCAATAAAATATTATCAAACTTAAATCTAATAACATTCGGTGAAGGAAAATCATAAGAGTATGGATGACTTGATGCTCCCGGTAATACTGATGTAATATCAAGATAAGAAGAAATGGTATCAATAACAGTTACCGTAAATGCTGTATCATTTCCTGTGTTTTGAAAACGGATGGTGTAGTTCAAATCAACATTAGGTTTCAAAGCGCCTTCGGGAAGAACGGATTTTTCATTCGGATCATAAGAACCTGTTACAATTATATAACTGCCGGTTGAATTGTTAGTCAGATTTGCTTCACCCGTTGCTGCACTTAAGCTAACTGATGAAAATAAAGTATCTCCTATTACTCCACTTGCAGGAACATTAAATGTAACGGAAATATGATCATATTCAAATGCACTCAACGTATCTAAGTTAAATTGAATTTGATTTGAAGTAAGCGAAGTATAAGCCATGTTAGAGCTTACATAAGTCAGCGAAGGATCGAAGTTCATTGTGACTAAAGCGGGAGTGCAAATGTTTGGTGACATATTATATGCGTCAATGGAATAAAAGAAATTAAAACCCGGTCGCGCAGGAGTGGAACCATAATAAATTGTTCCGTCAGGTGTAAAGTCAACACTATCAGCAATGGGAACATTTACAGTTGGTGTGCCGCTGCTTAATGTAAAGTTGTAACCCGCAGCAGGGCACTTTTGATTGAAGTATAATTGCGAGTGTTGTGTAAGCGTATAAGTTCCGTAAGGAATATCCGTAGAAAAATTTCCACTTCCATCTGTATTCACAAGATAACCACCGGGATTAAATTCAACTAACACATTCGGCAACCCTAAATCACCTGCATTATAAATACAATCTGCATTTGCATCGCTAAAAACCTGTCCTGAAACATTTCCGCAATTGTTGGTGCTGTTAATTGTGAAATTAACTGTCGTCATATAAAGTGTATCCTGTAGAAATGTGATGTTACTCCACACTGTAAAGGTCATTAATAGAATATAATTTCCGGCCGCCAAACCGGTAAATGTTGAGTCAATATCAAAATTGTTAAATGTTGGAACGTGTTGAATCAATATAACATTAGTCGCTGAATCTAAAATAGAATAGGTAAGGTCAGCTTGTTCATGAAGTTGAATAAATGCAGTAGTAGGGATGCTGCTTATTAATGACAACTGTGGCAATGGTCCCTGCGGATTAGCATGCACTAGGCAAATACCATTGGATAAACCTGTGCATGCATCTGCGGTTGTAACAGTTGGAATAAAATCGGGGTAAGTCCCAACTTCAATCTGGACTTCACCGGTGCATCCTGATCCAGTGGAAATATTCAAGTCCCATGTACCTGCATCAACACTATCAGCAAAACCAACATGATCTGTATAATTGAGATAACCATAACTGCTTCCTGTAGTCATGTTATAAAAACTAAAAGACAACGGAGGATCAGTTTCTGTTCCAGGGTATCCTGCAATGGCAAAGCTTCCATTCTTATTGCTGTTAAAAGGAAGCGCAACGTAAACGCCATTGAAAGTTCCTTGTGGGATGTCATTGATAGTTTGGCTTACTGTTGCCGTGGCTGCTATCGCATCAGTAACCGTTACCGTATAGGTTCCTCCTGCAAGATTATAGTTGATCGCATCAGTGGAGCCATCAGACCATTGAAAAGTATATGGCGGAGCGCCCCCGGTTCCATCTGCAATTATATAGCCGATTGGTGTACCGGTTTGACAGGCATTGTCAACATAAAAACTGGCCACAGCGCCTAAGGAGTTTACTTTGTTTTGAGCATTCAACAAATTGAATGTAAAACTCATTAACAACGAGAAGATGAGTAGGTTTTGTTTCATGATGTATTGGGTTTTATGAGTATCCTGATACAAATATAAAAAGTTTTGGATAAATGCTCAACAATGCAATTTTTTAGTTGTCAAGGCATTTGTGTGTTGGCAGTCAATATATGAGTCTTTTAAAAATCGTAAAGCAAAATGCAAATACTGCAATATTTAACCCATTTTTATCAGAATCACTTTTTATAATTCATTTTTAATTATATAAAACCTGATTGCAATTCTGATTACAACTCCTTTAAATGTCAATAAAATAAGATGTTGCAGGACTTATGGTGAGTGTGTTAATAACTGCTGGAAAAAACATTCTCATTATTTTTGATTGTAACTTTTAATTCTATTTTTGCACCCCGATTTAAAAAAATTAGTCGGCACTGATTCCGTAGCTCAGCTGGTAGAGCATTACACTTTTAATGTAGTGGTCCTGGGTTCGAATCCCAGCGGGATCACAGGTATGAGCTTGAAACCCTTGCAAATAAACAGTTTGCGAGGGTTTTGTTTTTTCAGGTAAAACATAGGTAAAACATTTTTCGAATTTGTTTTACCAAATGATGCCGGGCAACCATCTGCCGGTAAGGGTTTCAAATTAATAGTTTTAATAAATAAAGGAAATCACCTTTATCCCTGAAAGGGCCAAAAAACTCCAGCCAATAATTTTATCGTAATTAAACTTACTGATATAAGAATTTATCAGTTCTCTTTTTCTATAAGCGATAAAAGCATAAATACAAAGCAGAACAAATGCTCCAAATGCAGTTCCAATTACAAAAGCAAATTGCTCACCAGGTTGATTAATAATTACGAGGCTATTGATGTAAATTAATATACCGAACCAAAATGGAAGCAACTGTGGATTTAAAGTGGCAAGCAAAAGCCCTTTAGAAAATGACTTCACTGATTTTTCTTCATTGTATATTTTGTTTTTCTTTTTCTGCGAGATGTAATAAATGCCTAAGATTAAAAAAACAGGTATCACTAAATAATTCAAAGTAGTAATTAATTGTGGATGTTGGTTAAGGAATGAAACACCAATAATGGCGATTGAAGCATACAATAATTCCGGCAGGCTACCGCCAAGACTGACCAATAGTGCCGATTTTAAATCGCGATCAAGTGATGTTCGTATTACCATTAAATTTACGGGACCAATATGAATTGATCCTGCAAAACTGATAATGGCTGTAAGGCAAAAAATATAAAGTATGGACATTCGCGTTATTTTTAGGCAATGATAAAAATGCAGCACCTTTCAAATTGTCCGGTGCATTACATAAGCATTAAATAAATAGTTCCTAATTTGGCTAATAAATTTTAAAAGAACTTTGTGACTTATAACACAACAAATGGAAATGGTTAAAACTATTGAATCAAAAAGAGACCTGGAATTTTCTCACTTCACCATGGAGAATTTGCAGGAGAATATTTTCTGGATTGATAATGAAGCAAACATTATCCGCACTAACGATGCTGCTTCAAAAACAACAGGTTATTCACGCGAGGAGTTGCTCACAATGAATGTTTTTGACCTCAATAAGAAATTTCTTCCTCAAAACTGGAAAGCATTCTGGAAAAGAATACAGGAAGAAAAGATGGTTACCATAGAATCAGAACACACACATAAATCCGGAAGAAAATATCCTGTTGAAATACGCACCAACTATTTTAAATATGAAGGAGTGGAATATACATGCAGCATTTTTCGGGATTTGTCACAGAAAAAATCTGAAGAAGATTTGCTTAGAAAAGTTTCTGAGGCTACTTCAGGTTTAACAGGGCAGGATTTTTTAATTGAGCTTGCAAAAAAAATCTCTAACCTGGTTGGTATGCGTTACTGTTTTATTGCTGAATGTGCAGATGAAGCGAAGACACGACTCCGAACGCTTGCATTTGCTGAAGGAGAAAAGGTGCTTGATAATATTGAATACAATTTGGATGGAGCTGCCTGCCAGATGGTGATGAATGGCGATACTTACTTCCTGGGGTCTGGTGTGCAAAAATGTTTTCCAAAAGCTATGGGCATTGAATCGTACATGGCTGCACCGATTATGAGTCCCACAACCGGTGAAGTTATCGGGCACATTGCTGCTTCTGATATTCAACCCATTTCTGAAGAAAAAAATCATACTGCAATTCTTAAAATTTTTGCTGCGCGAATAGGTGCGGAATTTGAAAGAATGAATGCGCAGAAAAGATTGGAAATTAAAAATCATGAATTGCAGGAATCCCTTAAGGAAAATGATTTATATCAAACCACCATTGAGAATTTGCAAGACCAGGTTTTTTGGCTTGATAAAAATGGAAATTTTATTCGTGTGAATAACGCAGCAAGTAGAGTAACAGGGTACTCGATGAAAGAATTGTCAGGCATGAATGCATTTGATTTAAATCCGACATTAACTAAAAAGCAATGGACGGAAAGATGGACCGATACAAAGAAATTGAAACACCAGGTTCTCGAATCAAATCATCGTGCGAAAAACGGAACTTTCTATCCAATCGAAGTCACCAATAATTTTATTGAACATGATGGTATAGAATATTTCTGCAGTGTGGTAAGAGACCTCACCAAAAAGAAAAGAGATGAAAAGCTCATCCAGGTAATCACTGAAGGAACGGCAGGTGTAGTGGGAATGGATTTTTTCGAAACGCTTACTAAATACATAACTACTGCATTAAACGTGCGTTTCTCAATCGTTACCGAATGTACCCGAAGCGATAAAACAAGATTGCGCACAATAGCATTTGCTGAAAACGGAAATCGCATTGATAATGTTGAATATGATACGGAACAGTTTCCCTGTTCAAAAGTTGTAAAAGGTGAAGAGGTTTTCATTCCTGAAAATCTCGAAAAACTTTATCCTGAAGAAAAGGGTCTTGAAGCGTATATGGCAGTTCCTGTTTTAAGCCCGACAACAGGAGAGGTGCTTGGACATATTGCCGCTTTTGATTCCCAAAAATTTACTAAGGAAGAGAATCATAATAATATCTTGAAAATTTTTGCTGCACGCGCAGGCGCTGAAATTGAAAGAAAGGTTGCTGAAGAAAAATTAAAAGCTGCAAATGAAAAATTGCATCTACAGATGAAAGAAATTGAATCACTCAAGAATCGTTTGCAAATGGAGAACACTTATTTGCAGGAAGAAATAAAACTCACACATAACTTTGATGAGATAATAAGCAAGAGCAAAGTATTTCAAAAGGTGTTGCGCAAAGTTGAGCAGGTTGCTTCTACCGATGCCACAGTTTTAATTCTTGGTGAAAGCGGAACAGGAAAAGAATTATTGTGCCGCGCCATTCATAGCATCAGCAAGCGAAGTACAAGACCGCTTGTGAAAATAAATTGCGCTGCATTGCCTGCAAATTTAATTGAGAGTGAATTATTCGGTCATGAACGCGGAGCATTCACAGGAGCAACTGAAAGAAAAATCGGAAGGTTTGAGTTAGCCGATGGAGGAACAATATTTTTAGATGAGTTAGGCGAGTTGCCGATAGAGTTGCAATCAAAGCTCTTGCGCGTATTGCAGGAGGGAGAATTTGAGCGCCTTGGAAATCCGCGAACCATGAAGGTTAACGTGCGTGTAATAGCTGCAACCAATCGCGACCTTGAGAAAGAAATTGAGAAAAATAATTTTCGCGAAGATTTATATTACAGATTAAATGTTTTCCCGATTGAAAGTATTCCATTACGCGACCGAAAAGAAGATATTCCTCTTTTGGTAAAACACTTTTGTAAAAAGTACGAAGCAAAAATCGGAAAGAAGATTACTAACATTCCGCAAAAAATTATTGATGCTTTGATGAGTTATGATTATCCCGGTAACATTCGCGAATTAGAAAATATTGTTGAACGTGCATTGATTATAAGCTCAGGTGAAACATTACAGATAGGAGATTGGCTTCCCAAGAAAACTGCAAATGCAAAATCAAAAGTTGTTGACCTCAATGCAGTGGAAAAAAATCACATCATCGAAATATTGAATCAAGCCAATTGGAAAGTAAGTGGTGAACGTGGTGCAGCAAAAATGCTTGGATTAAAACCAACAACATTGGAAGCGCGAATGAAAAAACTCGGTATCGTTCGCGAATGATAAATTCCCAATATATTTTTCCCAACATATTGTGAAACTCCCAAAATATTGGGAGTTTTTTTGTGCTCATATTTTCGATTTAAAAAAAATTATCATGTCTGAAACCATTGATACCACAGGGTTTTAAGAGTGAAGGTTTTTGATGAAAAAAAATTCTGGCACGACTGTGGACTATAGGCATTCAACAATAGGAAAAAAAAGATGCACACACAGAAAATAAACGAAACGAGAAAAAACGAATTCAAACAATTGGTGATTGAACAATCGGAAGTTGCAGTGGTAAAATTTACTGCTGATTGGAGTGGAAGTTGCCAGATTGCTCAACCGATTTTTTCAGAACTCAGCAAACGATATAACGATAAAGTAAACTTCTTCACAGTAGATGTAGAAAAAAGTAAACGTACAGTAGAACAATTTAACGTTCGCGAATTACCACACTTTCTCTTCTTCAAAAATGGAGAATTGGTTGACCAGGTAATCGGAAGCGCACCAAAGACATTGCTCGAAAACAAATTGAAAAACTTATTATAAAAATAAAATCTCTATACAAACAATAACATTCAAAAAACTAAATAAAATGAATACTGAAATTAAACATCACTATTTAAGCAGCCATGCATTGTCATGCAATTTAAGCAAAGACCAGTTGAACGAATTATGTTCAAGCGCAAATTTCAGAGTAGCAGATAAAGGCGAGAACATCTACTTTGAAAGTGAATCAGACAACAGAATTTTCCTTGTACTCAAAGGAGTTATCAAAATTTCTGAAATGAATGAAAACGGAAATGAAATGATAAAGGAAATTATTCGCGAAGGCGATTTCTTTGGTGACATTTCCTTTAATCACAACGAAAATGATGTTGAGTATGCAATTGCGTTAACCGATGATACTGTAATCTGTTCATTCAATCGCAGCGAGTTTGAAGCAATTTTAAATCGCAATGCAATGCTTGCTTTGAACTTTGCAAAAAAAGTAGGTGGCAAATTGCGCAAACTTGAAACACGTCATTCTAATTTAGTTTTCAATGATGTGAAAACGCGCCTCATTAATTTCTTCAAGGAGTGGGCAACATCTGAAGGCAAGTGCGCAGGCAATAAAATTGTACTCGCCAACTATCTTACTCATAATGATATTGCAGGTTTAATTTCAACATCGCGCCAGAGCGTAACCATTTTGCTGAATGAATTAAAAGGCACAGGATTGTTCAGCTACAATCGCAAAGAAATTGAAATCAGTCAGAATGCATTTTCAATAAATTAAAAAGCAAGTAGCAATTCTAATTAACCCCGTAAGGTTTTTTGTAAGCAATTGCCTCTTGCTAATCGCCTCTTGATTTACTAACCCTGTAAGGTTTTAAATCAACAAAAATGAATCACTAATCCCGTAAGATTTTGTTTCATCAAGTATCACAACAAAAACATGAAAAAAGATTTACTAACCCCGTAAGGTTTTAAATCACGAAAAATAAATCACTAATCCCGTAAGATTTTGCTTCAAGTTATTGCCTCTTGCAAATTGCATATTGCCAATTGCCTCTTGATTTTTTTACCCCGTAAGGTTTTAAATCACCAAAAATGAATCACTAATCCCGTAAGATTTTGCTTCAAGTTATTGCCTCTTGCAAATTGCCTCTTGATTTTTAACCCCGTAAGGTTTTAAATCGCAAAAAATGAATCACTAATCCAGTAAGATTTTGTTTCATCAAGTATCACAACAAAAGCATGAAAGAAGATTTACTAACCCCGTAAGGTTTTAAATCACAAGAAATAAATCACTAATCCCGTAAGATTTTGATTCTTAAGAAAAAAGTCAAATAATTTTAAAACATTAAAAAAAATTACAAAAAAGAAATGAAAAAACGTTTGAATAATCAGATTGCAATTATTACCGGAGGTGGCTCTGGCATAGGCGCTGGTGTTGCAAAAGAAATGGCCTCAGAAGGTGCAATTGTTGTAATAAATTATCCTGTTGTATCGGCAAAAGAAATGGCTCAAAAGGTTTGCGATGATATTGTTAAAAATGGCGGCATGGCAATAACCTATATGGCAGATGTTAGTAATGAACAACAGGTGCAATCTATGTTTGCAGATGTTATTAACGAATTCGGGACTGTTGATATCCTGGTAAATAATGCGGGCCTGCAAAAAGATTCAGCTTTTCACGAAATGACTTTGGAGCGTTGGAAGTATGTATTGGATGTTAATCTTACCGGTCAGTTTCTTTGTGCACGCGAAGCTGTGAAAGAATTCTTAAAAAGAGGAGTAGTAAAAGAACGGTCGAACGCAGCAGGAAAAATTATCTGTATGAGTTCCGTTCACGAAGTTATTCCATGGGCTGGTCATGCTAATTATGCAGCATCAAAAGGTGGCGTAATGTTAATGATGAAATCAATCGCGCAGGAATTAGCTCCGAAAAAAATCCGCGTAAACAGTATCGGACCCGGAGCCATAAAAACCCCCATCAATCGCGAAGCATGGGACACTCCTGAAGCAGAGAAAAAATTGCTGGGATTAATTCCTTACAACCGCGTGGGCGAAACAAGTGACATCGGAAAAGCTGCCGTGTGGCTTGCGTCTGACGAAAGTGATTATGTTAATGGAACAACATTGTTTGTTGATGGTGGAATGACGTTGTATCCCGGCTTTACAACAAACGGATAAACGGTTTAAGGTTTTTGAGTTTAAGGTTTAAGGTTTTAAAACTTTAAACCTTTTTTATTTTACAAACGTTCTAACCAACGCGAAAAAAAAACATCATAAACGTGAAACTTATCATCTTCCTTTACAATAAGCTCCTTCTCAATTAAAGCTTTTAAGGCAGTTCTTACTGAGCTGTTTGCACCCAACTTATGCCGTTGAATAAAGTCCGAACCTGAAGGCTCTTTTACTCCATCCTCTTTTGCAACTGCCACTAATAAATTCCATTGTTGCGTTGCAAGTAAGGAGCGGTAATTAAAAAAACTTGCTTCACGTTCTTTCAATATTGCATATAGTGATTCATTAATAACAGTTCTTGTAATTATTTTTTCCGGCATATAGAACAATCTATTGCAGACCGATTGAACATAAAAAGTAACATTGCGCGTCCACTCAAGTATGTAAGCAATGTCTGCATCAGAAATTTTCTTTCCTCCTTTTTTAAAATGTGCTTTTATAAATTCAGAATAAATCTCAGGATTGATTTTATTTAACTCAAACATATCGGTGCTTTGATAAAAGGGACGCCTGGCGTCTGCAAACATTTCAATCAATAAATGCTTCCGGCTCCCCGAGAATATAAATGAAACATTTGTAAGAAATTGAATTTTTGAACGCAACAATGCTTCTGTGTTCTTTTCCGGATAATCCATTACCTGTTGAAACTCATCAATTGCAATAATTATTTTTGTATTCGCTGAGCGTTCTTTTAAATATTTAAATATTTCCTCAAGCGTATGCTCTGCTTGTCTATTTCCACTAACATCTATAGTAATCTCGGGCTCTCCGGTTAAAGCATCAAAGCTTATTTTTGGTCGTAAAGCGGTTATCAGAGAACCTGCTTTTTGCATCAGCTTGACAGCTTTCGAATCTAACGTTCCGATAACAGCAGCAGCAAATTCCTTTACAAAATCACTGAGATTTGATGTGCCGAGAATATCAAAATAAATAGTTGCTGTATTTCTTTTCTTTGAAAGAAAATAAAATGAGTGTTGAATAAGACCCGTTTTCCCTACCTTTCTATTAGAATGGAGTGTCACGTTTCGCCTGTTCTCCAATGCTGAAATCAGGCGTTGCGTTTCTTTTTCACGGTTGCAGAAATTTTCAGGCTTATCGTAACCTGTTATAGGAAATGGGTTTTCAATCATGACTCTTATTTTTTGAATTAGCGTTATTTACGGTAGCGGCTTTTATATAGCGTCTTTTGCGTAGCGTAACTTATGTAGCGTAAAGTACGCTATTTAGAATTTAACTTGCAAATGATTTTTACTTTACCAATAATGTAATCTCCTTGACATTATTTTGTTATGCTTTGATATTTCTTTGAAGTATAAAAAAATCTTTATCATGACACCAGAACACATTCGCTTATCATCAACAGAAAAAGAAAATTCTCAATGGAAAAAATGGGGACCCTATTTAACTGAGCGCCAATGGGGGACCGTGCGCGAGGACTATTCTCATTCCGGTAGCGCCTGGGAATCGGTTTCGCATGATATGGCAAGAAGTAAAGCATATCGTTGGGGTGAGGAAGGAATTGGAGGTATCAGTGATGATAAGCAATTGTTATGTTTTTCAATTGCTTTATGGAATCAACACGACCCGATTTTAAAAGAACGCATTTTTGGATTGACAGGTAATGAAGGTAATCATGCAGAAGATGCAAAAGAGCACTATTATTATCTTGACTCAACGCCAACTCACTCATATATGAAAATGCTGTATAAATATCCACAGCATGAATTCCCATACAAACAACTGATAGACGAAAACCGCAGCCGCGGCAAGAGTGAAGATGAATTTGAATTGATTGACACAGGAATTTTTAATGAAGATAAATACTTTGATGTCTTTATTGAATATGCAAAAAACGATACCGATGATTTGTTGATTCAATTAACAATAAACAATCGCGGCAATGAGGATGCACTGCTGAACGTTTTGCCAACACTGTGGTTTCGCAACACATGGGCTTGGGGTTACGATAATTACAAACCGGTTCTTTCATCATCAAAGGCTGGAGAGGTAAATATTCAACATCGCGATTTAGGAGACTTTACTTTTTATTGTGATAAAAAAGCAGAATTGATTTTCTGTGACAACGAAACTAATGTTCATCGTCTTTACAATGCCAACAATCAAACAGCCTTTTGCAAGGATGGTATTAACAATTATATCGTACACAAAAAAGCTGATGCCATCAATCATGAAAAAACAGGAACAAAAGCTTCAGCAAATTATTTGATTAATGTGAAAGCGCACAGTTCGGAAGTTATTCAATTAAGATTGGTGAAGGACAAAGCTGCATCTCCCTTTAAAAATTTCGATTCACTATTTGCAGCAAGAAAAAAGGAAGCTGATAAATTCTATGAAGAGATTCAAAAAGATGTAACTGATGCTGATGCGCGATTGGTTCAGCGCCAGGCATTTGCAGGTATGTTGTGGAGTAAGCAGTTTTTCTACTTCGATATTCCGCAATGGCTGAAAGGCGACCCTTCCCAACCTGCACCGCCTAAGCAAAGACGCAAGGGAAGAAACCATGATTGGATTCATCTCAATAATGCAGATATAATTTCCATGCCTGATAAATGGGAATATCCCTGGTATGCTGCCTGGGACCTTGCTTTTCACTGTGTAACATTTGCAATGATTGATGCTGACTTTGCGAAATCTCAATTGATTTTGCTTACACGCGAATGGTACATGCATCCTAACGGACAATTACCTGCTTACGAATGGGCATTCGGAGATGTGAACCCACCTGTGCATGCATGGGCAACATTGCGTGTTTATCAAATGGAAAAGGAAGCAACAGGAAAAGGCGACACAGAATTTTTGGAACATATATTCCATAAGTTACTCCTTAACTTTACGTGGTGGGTGAACAGAAAAGACAAAGATGGATTAAATATTTTCCAAGGTGGATTTCTTGGATTGGATAACATCGGAGTATTTGACCGAAGCAGCGATTTACCGACTGGTGGCTATATTGAGCAGGCAGACGGTACCAGTTGGATGGCCATGTATTCGCTCAACCTGATGCGTATGTCGTTGGAGTTAGCCAGAACGAATAGTGTGTATGAAAATATGGCAACCAAATTTTTCGAGCATTTTCTGCTGATTGCGGGAGCTATGACAAATCTCGGTGATGAAGGTATTGACCTGTGGGATAATGAGGATGAGTTTTTCTATGATGTCTTGCACACACCCGAGCATCAACGTATTAAATTAAAAGTGCGAAGCATTGTTGGATTGATTCCCTTGTTTGCTGTTGAAGTTTTGGATGATGAGTTATTGAAAGCTGTTCCTGATTTTATGAACCGCCTCAACTGGTATTTACAATATAAACCGGAGTTAACACAATTAGTTTCACGATGGAAAGAAAAAGGAATGAATGAATCGCAACTGATGGCATTGCTGCGCGGGCATAGAATGAAAAGCCTATTGAGCAAAATGTTAGATGAAACAGAATTTCTTTCAGATTATGGAATACGTGCATTATCAAAAGCACATAAAGAACATCCGTATATTTTTAATGCTAACGGAAAAGAATTTAAAGTAACCTACACTCCGGGCGAAAGCGATTCAGGATTATTTGGTGGCAACAGCAATTGGCGGGGCCCGATATGGATGCCGATAAATTATTTGCTGATTGAATCGCTTACCAAGTTTCACAGTTATTATGGCGATGATTTTAAAGTTGAATATCCGTCTAACTCCGGCAATATGCTTTCATTGAAAGAAGTTGCAATTGAAGTTTCAAAGCGCCTTACTAATATTTTTATGAAAGATAAAAACGGAAAGCGTGCAGTCTATAACTATAACGATAAAATTCAAAGCGACCCGCACTTTAATGAGTATATTTTGTTTCATGAATATTTTCACGGGGATAATGGGCGCGGAGTAGGAGCATCGCATCAGACGGGTTGGACGGGTTTAATTGCAAACCTAATTTCATTTATTGCAAAAGAGGAAAAGTCCGGTACGAAAAAAGTTAAACCAATGGAAGCTATGATGATGAATTAATTTTTTTCAATCATCAATGTCATCCGTGATACAAAATATTTTCTTCTTCAATATTTCATTTGTGCTATAGAAACAAAATTAATTCAGTCAATAATAAATCGGTTTAATCATTTTATTATCGGTATAATCTCAAAGTCAAAATATGAATGCAGAAACATTAGTAAGCGAAAAGAAAATCATCTCATCCAAATTAAACGGCAATACTACAACAGAAGTTATGAAAGCTGTGGCCGTTTATCCGGGCAAAAAAAATTCAGTGCATTTGCGCCATGATGTGCAGAAGCCAAAAGTAACTGATATACCAAACGGACGTGGTGTGTTGGTTAAAATTCTCAACATTGGTGTTGACGGAACTGACAAGGAAATTGTGAATTGCGAATATGGTGCACCTCCTCCCGGCTCTGATTATTTAATTTGCGGACACGAAACATTTGGTGTTGTGATTGAAACCGGGGAGAATGTGAAAGAATTTAAAAAAGGTGACTATGTAGTAACTACAGTTCGCAGGCCGGGTATGTCAATTTACGATAAGATTGGAAATTATGATATGACTACCGATGAGAATTATTTTGAGCATGGTATCAATTTGCTGCATGGATTTTTAACTGAGTATTATGTAGAAGACCCTGAGTATATCATAAAAGTTCCGGTTGGTTTAAAAAATATCGCTGTATTGACTGAACCGATATCAATTGTGGAGAAAGGTATAGAGCAGGCGTTTGAATTACAACGCAGATTAAAAGTATGGAAGCCTAAAAAAGCTGCTGTGCTCGGTGCGGGGCCGATAGGATTACTGGCAACTTTGGTGTTGCGATTAAAAGGAATCGAAACCACTACCATTGCGCGCAAGCAATCCGGTTATCTCAATTCAGATATTGTTGAAGCAATGGGAGCCAGGTATATAAGTTCTGCAAATCATACATTGATGGAAATTACTAAAGAAGATGGTCCTTATGATTTGATTTTTGAAGCAACTGGCTTCTCACCATTCGTTTTTGAAGGCATGAACATTCTCGGTAAAAACGGTGTCCTTATTCTTTCAAGCGTTACCGGTGGCGGACGCAATGTTTCTATTCCGTCTGATAAAATTAATCTTGGTTTTGTACTTGGAAATAAAGTGGTAGTTGGAACAGTAAACGCAAGTCGTGAATATTTTGAAATGGGAATAAAGGATTTTGCACATGCAGAAGTAATGTGGCCGGGATTATTGAATAAATTCTTAACTCATAAAGTAAAAGGAATTGAAAATTATGAGGAGATGTATAAAATTTTATTTGAAGGTAACGATTTGATAAAGGTTTATCTCGAAATTGCGCAGGAGAATTAATTAGCAATTGGCAATTGGCAATAGACAATTAACAATTGAACAAAAACTTTGGGTCCCACTGAGCGAAGTAGAAGTGCGCGTGTTGGCCTTCACACATGGCTCGATTTCGCTCACTATGACACGATTTAAAATATTTAAAAATGAAATTTAATTCAGAAACACTTCACGATTTTAATCAATCATCAAAATTAGAATGGTTGGAAACTAATGGTCTTGGCGGTTATGCAAGCTCAACAGTTGCAGGTGCAAACACCAGGCGTTATCATGGCTTCTTGATAGCTTCCAAGAAACCGCCAGTTGAAAGAGTTACTATGCTTTCCAAATTAGATGAAACAATTATTTGTTCCGATGCTTCGGGAGAAAAGTTTGAATTGAATAGCAATCAATATAGCGGAGCAATTAGTCCGAAGGGGGTTCAATTTCTTAAATCATTTTCAAAGGATTTATTTCCGGAATGGATTTATCAATTACCAAACGGAATTGAAATCAAGAAAACGATTGCCGCGGTAAATGGTGAAAACACAACACTTATAATATATGAAGTGCTGAGAGCAAAAAATAATTTCACTCTTGAATTGCTTCCACTTTTTGCTGCAAGAGATTTTCATTCTCTTTCGCATGGCAATGAAAATATTAATCGTGAAACAATTTTTGAAAACTCAACATTAAAAGTAAAGCCTTATCACAATTTGCCCGAGTTGTTCATCAATGCAGAAGGAGTAACGTTTACACATCAGCAAGATTGGTATTACAACTTTGAATATGCAATTGACCAATATCGCGGACAAGAATTTAATGAAGACCTTTTCACTTATGGAAAATTAAGCAAAGAATTAAAACAAGGCGATGAATTCGGAATCATCATTTCAACAGAAAACACATCAAATAAAAATGCCTTCGAATTATTTGGAAAAGAAAAAGCAAGAAGAGAAAACTTAATGGCTCCCCTCTCCTTGGGAGAGGGGCCGGGGGTGAGGCAAATACTCGCACTTGCTGCAGACCAATTCATTGTTCAGCGTGGCGAAGATTTGAAGACAATCATTGCAGGTTATCATTGGTTCAGCGATTGGGGACGCGATACCATGATTGCATTGCCCGGATTATGCCTGTCAACAGGGCGTTTTGATGATGCGCAAAAAATTCTTTCAGCATTTGCGAAAAGTGTTTCGCAGGGAATGTTGCCTAATCGTTTTCCCGATTACGGTGAAGAACCTGAATACAATACGGTGGATGCAACGCTTTGGTTTTTTGTTGCTATCAAAAAGTTTTTCGGTGCCACTAAGTCTCAAAGTCACAAAGATTTTGAAACCAAGTCCATGGTTGGCGTCCCCGCCAACAAACAGAATGCACAAGATTTTGTGATGATAGAATTACTACCTGTTTTGAAAGAAATAATAGAATGGCATTTTAAAGGAACTCGATTTAACATTCACGCAAATAATGATGGATTGCTTTACGAGGGAACTGAAGGACAACAACTCACATGGATGGATGCGCGTGTTGGGGATTGGGTAGTTACTCCACGCATCGGAAAAGCTGTTGAAATAAATGCTTTGTGGTACAATGCCCTGATGATTTTTTCTGATTTACTTTTATTGAATAAAGAAAAGGAAGAAGCTAAAACATATTTGCTTCATGCAGAAAAAATAAAAAATCACTTCACAGAAACTTATTGGAATGAAACTCAGCAATGTTTATATGATTTCGTGAAAGATGATTATAAAGATGCAGCCATTCGACCGAACCAGTTATTTGCATTGAGTTTACCATATCCGTTAATTGAGGGTGAAAAAGCAAAATCAATTTTAAAAGTTGTCACAGAAAAATTATATACACCCGTTGGCTTACGAAGCTTATCTCAAGACCATCCTGATTATAAAGGACACTATGGTGGCGAACAACTATTGCGCGATGCCGCCTATCACCAGGGAACAGTGTGGAGCTGGTTGCTTGGTCCCTACATTGATGCAATCATCAAAGTGAATGGAACAAAAGGGAAAACTGAAGCAAAAAAGGTAATTGAAGATTTCTCCTATCATTTTAATGAGCATTGTGTCGGAAGTATTTCTGAAATTTTTGATGGCGATGCTCCGCACACTCCGAGAGGTTGTATTGCACAGGCTTGGAGCGTTGGAGAATTACTAAGGGTGATAACAGATTATGATTTGACTTCGACAAAAAAGAAAGGAATGAAAAACATTTACGTAAATGAAAATTCCTGATTATCTAAAATAAATCTTCCGGACTACTTTTCAAAAAAGACTCCCACATTATTCCACTGTTACCAACCAGCAAGGGTTTCGCCTTATTATATTTTTTCATAAAGCCAGCCATCCCCGGTAATTTGGTTGTAGCATTAGATTTTACTTCAAGCGCAATTACTGATTTCTTCTGTTTCAAAACGAAATCAACTTCATCATTTCCTTCCCTCCAATAAAACAATTGGAAATTTTCCTTTTTAGAAGAGTTGGCAAGATGCGCACCAATCGCTGTTTCAACTACTCTTCCCCATAACTGATGATTTTGTTTTGCTTCCTTGAAAGTATGCCCGCTATAAACTGAAGACAATGCTGTGTTATAAACCTGGAACTTGGGAATACTCGCCCTGCTATTAATTATACTTCCCGAAAATTTTTGCAATACACATAACAGTCCTGCCGAATCAAGCGTATCAAGATAATTGGCAAGAGTCACTGTATTACCGGCATCTTGCAACTGCCCTAACATTTTTGTAAAAGACAATATTTGTCCTGAATACAGACAGCCAAGTTCAAACAACCGCTTTAGCAAAGCTGGCTTATCAATCCTTGTCAACATTAAAATATCTTTTGAAATGGTAGTCTCAATCAATGAATGTAAAACATAATCCCGCCACCTTTTCTCATTGCCAATGTATTCGGCACCTCCGGGATATCCGCCATACCACGCATATTCTTCGGGAGTTAAATCAAAGGCATTTTGCATCATTTCATAATTCCAATGCGTCATGGCTATCAATTCAAACCTTCCCATCAGAGATTCTGTTAGGCCCTTTTGTATAAGCAACCTTGATGAACCTAATAAAACAACCTTAACCTGCAGCCTATCCTTAGTGTCCTTATCCCAATTCTTTTTCACTTCTTCCGACCAACCTTCGATTTTTTGAATTTCATCTATCACCAACACACACGAAGTTGCCTTACTTTGTTTCAAAGCCTGCCTTGCAGATTCCCACTGCTGGTCAATCCAGAATTTTGATTTATCAATTGCTCCATCAGTTGCAACTGAAACAACAGGAATCTTAAGTTTATCAACCACCTGGAGCACAGTGGTAGTCTTGCCAATTTGCCTTGGCCCTGCTAAAACCTGTATGGTTTTCCGCCTCTCCATAAGCCGTTTTAATAATAGGTTTACCTCGGGTAATTCAATAGCCATAGTAATTTATTTTTCTGCAAAATTATAATAGAAATTCAAACAAACAAATTTTGCTCAATGTATTGAGTAATTTTACTCAATACATTGAGTAATTATTTTATACGCAAAAAATTAAAATCTGTTATCACATTTATTTTTTGCCGAATGTTTAGCGCTTTTTTTATGGAACGAAACAACCCGATAACCAAAATTTACTCTAAGACTTCCAAGCAATACATCCCATTACAAGGCATAATTTGAAACCAGGGTAATTGATTTTTTACTTTACTCAATGTATTGAGTAATTTTACTCAATATATTGAGTAAAATATTAATTGGGAAAATTGCAACTATTGTAACACAGGCGACACATTATCATACCGTTTGATATTCTATTTGCATAAGTAAAATTAAAAAGCGTAAAACACTTTAAATGAATAACGAAATGCAGTACGACATTATAATCATAGGCACCGGTGCGGGTGGTTCAACCATTGCACACAAGCTTGCTCCTTCCGGAAAGAAAATATTAATCCTTGAGCGTGGAGATTTTATTCCGCGCGAAAAAGAAAACTGGGACCCTGTGGAAGTTGCAGCGAAAGGCCGTTATCGTACCAAAGAAAAATGGTTTGATAAGAACAATGAAGCATTTGAACCCTACACGCATTATTGCGTTGGAGGAAATACAAAAATGTATGGTGCTGCATTGTTGCGCTTGCGTCAAAATGATTTTAAGGAAGTAAAACATTTTGATGGTGTTTCCCCTGCATGGCCAATCAACTATAACGATTTAGAAAAATATTATTCAGAAGCTGAGCAGTTATATAGCGTTCATGGTCATCATGGCTATGACCCTACCGAGCCCTATTCTTCAACATCCTATCCCTTCCCGGCATTGAAGATGGAAGACGATATGAGAGAGTTGTTCACGCAATTTCAATCGCTTGGTTATCATCCTTTCCCTTGTCCGATTGCAGTGCGAATAGATGAAAATAAAAAAGGCGCATCACCGGTTCATCTTTGCAATTTTGATGGCTTCCCTGATTTAACCGAAGCTAAAGCTGATGCACATGTAGTTGCATTACAGAATGCATTAAGTCATCCTAACGTTACCCTTATGCGTAATTGCCTTGCTGAAAAATTAATTACCGATGCAAGTGGGAAACGTGTTGTAAGTGTTGAAGTAATTCATAATAGTAAGAAGATAATCCTTTCAGCCGATTCAATTATAGTTTCATGCGGTGCAATTAATTCTGCTGCATTGTTTTTAAAAAGCACAAATGATAAACATCCTTATGGACTCGCAAACAGCAGCGACCAGGTTGGACGAAATTACATGGCTCATAATAATGGAGCTTTAATAGTTGTTTCACAAAAGGAGAATCGTTCGCAATTTCAAAAAGCATTTGGTGTTGCAGATTTTTATCATGGAAACGATGAAAATAAATTTCCGCTTGGAGCAATTCAGTTAATGGGAAAAACTGATTATGATACATTGAACAGTCTTGCAAAAGATGTTTTACCCGGAATGAGTGCGGAGGAAATTTCAACTCACTCGATAGATTTCTGGATAACAGCAGAAGATTTACCACGCGCTGAAAACCGTGTTACACTTACTGATGACGGCTCAATTAAATTATCGGTAACCCAGGCGAATCGCGAAGCATACAATCGCTTAAAAACAAAATTGAAAAGCATTATTTCAAAAATTGCCGAGAAGGATGAAGAATTTAAAGATGCTGTTTATATAGGATACGATTTAGGAGTGAGTGGCGTTTCACATCAAAACGGAACATTACGTTTCGGGACTGATGCGCAAACTTCAGTACTTGATGTGAATTGTAAAACGCATGATTTGGAAAATGTATATGTGGTTGATGCAAGTTTTTTCCCAAGCTGTGGTGCAGTAAATCCTTCGCTTACCATTATGGCAAATGCATTACGTGTTGGCGAACATATATTAAAGCAAGTTAGTCCTTACGCATTAAACAATACAAATCAATCTGTGAAGCAGGAGAAAAATAGTTCACGCATGTATCTCAATTTGTTTTAGCATTAGAAGGTGGAAGAACTTGCAAGACAAATAACATTTTCAATAAGTACATGCGTTGATATAATTGCTGCTATAATAATTGGCATAGCTTCACTAAAAGTTGTGTTCAAATATTTTTCCAACCATTTCTTAAAAGCAAAAGAAGAAATCAGCAATGCAATCATTAGGATTCAGTTGGGAGGTTCAATTGCTGTGGCTTTAGAATTTCTATTGGGAGCTGATGTACTCAGAACGGCTGTTGCTCCTACCTGGAATGACATCGGCCAGCTTGCAGCAATTGCAGTTTTAAGAACCGGGCTTAATTATTTTTTAGAGCGCGAATTAAAATCAAGTGAAGTAAAATAGAACGTCACTGATGCGACAAATTTTTTTTCAATTCCAATTTACTTTGCATCATAAATAAACAATCATCAATTGAATCTCAAAATCAAATTATATCTAATTGAGGCGTGGGGACTGGGAACGTTTATGGTTTCTGCATGTTTGTTCGCAACCATACTTGAATACCCGGGTTCATACATTCACAATGCAATTTCAAGTCATGAGATTAGAAATATGATTATGGGAATTATGATGGGGGTTACAGCTTATCTGATTCTCATCTCTTCATGGGGAAAGAAATCAGGCGCACATATTAATCCTGCAGTAACAATTGTAAATTATCGTTTGAGAAAAATTTCACTTAGCGATTCGATAGCTTATATCATCTTTCAAACCATTGGTGGAACATTTGCAGTATATGTTATGCAACTATTATTAGGTCATGCATTGATTGATAAACCTGTAGAAAGTGCTGTTACCATTCCCTATTGCGGTCATCCTGTTCATGCATTTTTTATGGAGCTTGCAATTGCATTTGTATTGATGCTTACTATACAAATTGTTTCCAATTCGTCTTTTGCAAAACATACTGAGAAGTTCGCAGGCTTTTTAGTAATGATGTATGTGATAATTGCAGGACCTGTTTCCGGTTTTGGTATGAATCCGGCACGCACCATTGCTTCTGCACTTCCGGCTCATAACTGGAATTCATTCTGGATTTATGCTTTTGTTCCCATTGCCGGAATGCTTATCGCAACAGAATTTTATCTGTTCTCAAAAAAATTTTTAAAAGCAAGAAAGAAGTCTAATAAATATAATCATTCAACAATTGAAATTTATAACAATGAAAATATCAGAATCAAAAATTAATTATTTCAAAATATTCTTTGCAATACTTATTTCTCTAAATGTCTCTAAAGCGTTTAGTCAGAAGGTGGAAGGTGTAGGACCGATAGTCATTACAGTTGCCGATATGGACAAGTCTGTTGATTTTTATTCAAAGGTTTTATCATTCGAAAAAATTAGTGATACCGAAATTTACGGAAGCGATTATGAAAAACTGGAAAATATTTTTGGTCTTCGCATGCGCATAGTGAAAATGAAATTAGGTGAGGAACAAATTCAGCTCAATGACTATCTCACATCAGGTGGTAAGCCTATACCAATTGATGCTGTTAGCAATGATTTATCCTTTCAACATATTGCAATCGTGGTAAGTGATATGGATAAGGCATACACCATGTTACGAAAGTTTAATGTTGAACATGTTTCAACAGGTCCTCAAACTATTCCTGCAACAAATAAGGCTGCTGCCGGTGTTAAAGCATTTTATTTTCATGACCCTGATAATCACAATCTGGAACTCATTTATTTTCCTTCCGGAAAGGGAAATCCCAAATGGCAACAATCAAATGATAAAACTTTTCTCGGAATAGACCATACTGCAATAGGAATTTCATCCACAGAAAAAAGTCTGAAATTTTACAGGGACATATTAGGATTAGAATTAAAAGGAGAGAGTTATAATTTTGGAACTGAGCAAGAGCATTTGAATAATGTTGAAGGTGCATCATTGCATATCTCCGGCTTGCGTGCTGCATCCGGACCGGGAGTTGAATTCCTTGAATATTTAAAACCGGGAGTTGGAAAGAAATATCCTGCTGATGCAAAAGCAGATGATTTAATAAGCTGGCAAACCACTGTTTCAGTTGATGATTTAGATGCCCTTGCAAAAAAACTACATGATAGCCGATATGCATTTGTTTCAAAAGAAACAGTGAATTTGAAAAATGATAAAGACGAAATTTTTTCAGCAATAATTGTACGTGACCCCGATGGTCATCAAATATTAATTCAGCAATTACAAAAAAACTTAACCACAAAATAATCATGATTTGTAAATTGAAAGACATATTAATATTCATCATCATGTTAGGTTTACATCATGGATACTGAACAAAAAATAACCTGCCCGTTGTGTAAGGATAAAGTAAGCCAACTGGTTTTTCAATACCATGTGGAGAGTGAGCGAAACGTGCTGGAAAAAATTAAATATGGAAATCCCGGCTGGGTTGAGAAAAATGGGGCATGTAGTCGCTGCATAGATTATTACGAAATAAAAATTGACAGGCTGGGAGGAATTATTCCTGAAGCCGGGCCTTTTTTTCCGGTTAAATCTCCCGATGATTTTTATGTTATCCCAACTCCTGTGAGGCTCAATGCCGACCCTAAATATACCGGCAAAGGCATTACAATTTGTTTTATTGATAGTGGCTTTTATCCGCATCCTGATATAACAAAAACTAATAATCGCATTTTAAAAATAGTTGACATTACTAATCCAAAGAATACTGAAAAATATTTTTCAAAACCACACAATGAAAGTTGGCATGGTACAATGACAACTGTCGCATGTGCAGGAAACGGCTATTTATCAAATGGTTTATTTAAGGGTATTGCATCAGATGCAAATCTTGTTTTAATAAAGACGCAAGATGAAAACGGACATATCACAGATGCCAGTATTGCCAAAGCAATCAAGTGGGCAAATCGGAATAAAAACAAATTCAACATTAAGATTATCAACCTTTCAGTTTGCAGTGATGAACCTGTTTCTTATTTGCATAGTGAAGTTGATAAGGCTGCTGAGGAAGCAATTGCAAATGGAATATCAGTAGTGGCAGCAGTTGGTAATGATGAAAATGCAGGAATTAAACCTCCGGCAAATTCTCCGAATGTAATCGCAGTAGGTGGATATAACGACAACAATACACTTGACAAAAATAATTTTGAATTGTATCATTCTACTTACGGGCAAACTGTTGATGGATTTCATAAACCTGAATTGATTGCTCATTCCATTTGGATTGCTGCACCAATTCTCCCGAACACAAAAGAAAAAACTGAAGCAGAAAAATTACATTCAGAATTCAAGAAGAAGCCAACTGAGGATTTGAAAAACAAAATTCAACAAACAAAATATTTCTCTTCTCACTATATGCATGTTGACGGCACTTCGTTTGCCGCCCCGATAATTTCATCAGTGATTGCACAAATACTTGAAGCAAATCCGGGTTTAACCACTCAACAAGTTCGCGAAATAATTCTGAGCACAGCAACCAAATTAAGCGGAGCAAGTATTAACCGCCAGGGTTTTGGTTTAATAAATGCACGAAAGGCAGTGGCAATGGCATTACATGTAAATGGCGGTGAAAATGTAATTGCATCACCGCAAATAAATCTGAAAAATAAAACTGTAACTTTTTTTCATAAAGAAAGTAATGCTGAGAAAATAGTTTTATCAGCAAGCTTTAATAACTGGTCACGTAACGAAAATTTCTTTGTGCCGGTTAAAAATGGTTTGTGGAAAATTGAAATTCCAATCCCTGAAAAAGGAACACATCAATATAAATTCCTGATAGATGAAGCAACATGGAAGCCTGATATTTATAATCCAATGAGAGAATCGGATGGCTTCAACGACTGGAACAGCAAATTAATAATTCAATAAAAATTAAATCATTTATAATATGGACCTCAATCCCAATTTTGAAACAGTAGATTCAGAAAATATTTCCTTGCCGGGAAAAATTTTGATTCTCATTATTTCAACAGCCATGCTTATTTCAACATTTCAATTCTGAAAATTATGTTTGAAATAATTGTCTCGTTTATTCTTGCCTTAGTTGCGGTTTATTTAATCTGTGGCGTCTTGTTCGCAGCTTATTTTCTCACAAAGGGAATTCACAAAATTGATGAGGGCGCACATGGCTCTTCACTATCCTTTAGATTTCTTATTGTACCGGGAGTGATTGTATTCTGGGTGTTTTTACTTAAAAAATTATTAAATAAATGATTCGCACACTAAGAAAAAGACATTTGGAAGTGTGGATACTTCTTGCAATAGTTATCGTTTTTGTAATCGTATTCGGATTGTTTAAATCATAAATCTAAAATCTAAAATCGCATCAAAATGAGTGTATCTTATGCAGCAGTTGGTTGGAACAGGCAGAAGAAAATTTACGATACAGTATTGTTGTCATTCGTTGCATTGTATCTTATTCTGTTTATTTCTCTCTCGGTAATTTATTTTCCAGAAGCAACTCAGGAAACATTAATTATTCGCTCCACAGCCACGCTGGCAATTATTATGTTACACGTAATACTTGCGATTGGTCCGTTAGCGAGACTGAATACTAAATTTCTTCCATTGCTTTATAACAGACGGCATCTTGGTGTCACCATGTTTTGTATTGCAGCTATGCATGGAATATTTTCTATCATTCAATTTCATTCATTAGGAAATGTTAATCCAATAGTTTCTGTTTTCACAGCTAATAAACATTATGAATCATTGACAAGATTTCCTTTCCAGGCATTAGGATTTTGTGCGCTGATTATTTTCTTTCTCATGGCTATTACCAGTCATGATTTCTGGTTACACAATCTGAGTCCGCGTATATGGAAGTCGCTGCACATGTTGGTTTACGTTGCTTATGCCTTAGTGATTGCTCATGTGGTTACAGGTGCACTGCAATACGAACATGCGGATATTTACGCTGTTATTGTTTGCGCAGGAGCCGCAACGATTATTTCATTACACATTGCAGCCGGAGTGAAAGAGAATAAAAAAGATTCTCAAAAAATAAATGCACTTGCAGATGGTTTTGTTGAAGTGTGTGACGTAAATGATATTGAAGAAAGCCGCGCGAAAATGATTTGTGCCGGTGGCGAGCGCATTGCAGTTTTTAAATATGATGGAAAACTTTCTGCAGTAAATAATGTTTGCCGTCATCAGAATGGTCCGCTCGGTGAAGGAAAAATTGTTGACGGATGTATTACCTGTCCCTGGCATGGTTACCAATACTTGCCACATAATGGGCAATCACCGCCTCCGTTCAAAGAGAAAGTAGAGACTTATGATTTAAAATTAATTGGAACGAAAGTTTATGTGAATCCGAAAGGATATGAAGAAGGAACTTATGTTGAACCACTTATAATAAAATAATGAATGACGGATTTCGAATATTGAAGTGAAATGAAAAACGAAGAATTTTATATTGGTTATTTACCGCAAGCTCCTGATAAGACTTCAAATTTTATCAGGAATATTTTAATTGGAATATTTCTTTTACTTGTTAGTGGTGGAATTTTTCTTGCGCTACATCAGCAACAATTTTCCAATGCAATGTTCGAGTATGGTAGCAATAAAGAATACACAGGTGTTTATACTAACGTTCCTGTGCCCTCAATCCGAATCATCAATCAAAAGGATTCTACAGGCAAAATATTTAATCTCACTATTCCTATTGTGGGTTATGGCAAACACGGAGCAGAAAGTGCAATTGAAAAATTTGAAAAGGAGAACGCTGTTTCATTAAAGAATAAGCTGGTGACATTTAAAGGTGATTTACTTTATGGTGATGGAAAAACTTTGTTGTCATTAAATAATGAAACACCTATAATAAGATTCACCAACACAAATGAAACTGCAAATGATTTACAAATTATCGGTGACACAATTTTGCAAGGCGAAATTATTGACCCCAAATGTTATTTCGGTGTAATGAAACCGGGAAGAGGAAAGGTGCATCGCGAATGTGCAATAAGATGCATCAGCGGTGGGATTCCTCCTGTTTTCCGCACTCATAGATTAAACGGTGAGTACGAATATTTTTTATTGCTTGGAAAAAATGGAGAGCACATCAACCAACAGGTTTTGCCTTTTGTTGCAGACCACATTGCGCTGAAAGGAAAAATATTTCAGTGGGGAGATTGGAAGGTGGTTGAAGAAGAAAATATTTCACGTCCTGATTAATTTAATTTTTGTTTTTTCAAGAGAATAGTTTTCGCTAAAGTACTCTGCTTTACAAAAACAATTTTTATTCGAATGCACTTTTGCATCAGATTAATGCATCAAATAAAAATTTCGTAAAGTCAAATTCATTAAATGAAAATTATCTTAAAGTCTTCAATTATTTTATTTTTAATGCTCTTCGCAAGAGTTACTTCCGCACAACAACTTACACAGACTGTTCGGGGAAAAATTATTGATAAGACCATAAATACACCACTAATCGGAGCGAACATTATTATATTAGAATCAAACCCGTTTATTGGCGCATCCACTGATGTAAACGGCAATTTTAAAATTGAAAAGGTTCCGGTTGGTCGTCACACATTTAAGGTAAGTTACATTGGTTATAAAGTTGAATTGCTTTCTAATATCGAAGTTACCTCTGGAAAGGAACTTATTTTAAATGTTGAGATGGAGGAAAATGTGATTGAAGGAAAAGTGGCAGAGGTTATTGCGAAGGCAGAGCGTGATAAACCGTTGAACGAAATGACAACCGTAAGCGCAAGAAATTTTTCTGTTGAAGAAACCCGGAAGTATGCTGCCGCAGTTAACGACCCTGCACGTGCAGTAACTTCTTTTGCAGGCGTCAATACAATTTCTGACGGCAACAACAATATTATCATTCGCGGAAATGCGCCCAACGGATTGTTGTGGAGATTGGAGGGAGTTGACATTCCAAACCCAAATCACTTTGCAAACATTGGAACTTCCGGTGGCGGTATTTCTATTCTTAGTTCCCAACTCCTCACCAACTCTGATTTTCTTACCGGTGCGTTTCCGGCAGAGTATGGCAATGCGTTGTCGGGAGTGTTTGATTTAAAATTGCGAAAAGGAAATAATGAGAAGCATGAATATACCATACAAGCAGGGCTTATTGGAATTGATTTGGCAACAGAAGGTCCGTTTTCTAAAAATAAAAGCGGCTCTTACCTTGTAAATTATCGTTATTCAACTCTTGGAATTTTAGACAAGCTCGGAGTGAATACCGGTGAGGGAGCTTCTAATTTCCAGGATTTATCTTTTAATATTTCATTGCCGACAAAAAGGGCAGGAGTGTTTGATGTATTTGGATTTGGGGGATTGAGCAGTGAAAATACTTTAGCAAAAAAGGATTCAGATAGTTATGATTACTCCTATAAGCGCTATAACAGTGTTTTTTCTTCTAATACAGGTGCGGCAGGAATAACGCATTCCATATCCATAAACAATAAAACGTATCTGAAATCTTCAGTAACCGGGTCGCTTGCACAGATAATTTATAGCCAGGAGAAATTGGATAATCATTACAACGCAAATAAAACGGGTGACTTTAATCATCTTGAAAGCAAATTGAACTTCACTTCTACACTCAATCATAAAATTAATTCAAAGTATTCTTTTCGGGGAGGAATTATTTTGAATGAGTTTAATTATGACTTGCATTTATCCAAAGAAGATGATTCAACAAAAGTGTATGAGCAACAAATCAATTCCAAGGGAACCACTCAATTGTTCCAGGCATTTGAACAATTTCAATTTCGCTTTACTGAAAAATGGACGCTAAATACAGGAGTGCATTATATGCTTTTGTTATTAAATAATTCTTACGCTGTTGAGCCTCGCACTGCAATTAAATGGCAATTCACAAAAAGCAATTCATTTAGTTTTGGATATGGTCTGCATAGCCAGGTCCAACCCATTGCAATTTATTTCAGCGATATACCGAACATTGACGGAACGATTTCACAACCGAATAAAAATCTTGGTTTATCTAAAGCTCATCATTTTGTTTTTGGTTACGACCATTTATTCGCTCACGATTATCACCTGAAAACTGAATTGTATTATCAGCATTTATTTAATATTCCTGTTGATGCCATTAACAGCAATTCGTTTTCGCTGTTGAACAATTTGGATGCTTCAGTTTATGAACCATTAACCAATAAAGGAACTGGAAATAATTATGGTTTGGAAATAACAGGAGAAAAATTTCTAAGCAATGGTTATTATGGAATCATCACCACTTCCCTTTATCGTTCAAAGTATAAAGGTTCAGATGATATTCAACGCAACTCCCGGTTTAATGGTCATGTTACTTCAACGTTAACTGCTGGAAAAGAAATCAAAGTTTCCAAGTCGAGAACGTTGGGATTGAATTTAAAAATGATTTATGCCGGAGGCTACTGGGATACTCCGATTGATATGGAGAAATCGCAACAAAATCAAACTACTTATTACAACGATGCAGAAGCATTCACTGTTCAGAACCCTGATTATTTCAGAGCGGATATTCGGATAAGTTTAAAACGCAACAGAAAATATTCTACCGGAACATGGTCGCTCGACATTCAAAATGTTTCAAACAATAAAAATTTGTTCAATAAATATTATGATGTTGACCGGAATGAAATCGTGAACAATTACCAGTCTCCGTTAATTCCTGTGTTGAGTTACAGGGTGGAGTTTTAGTTTTGCATGCAAATGATGATTAAAAAGAAAGTATTAGCGATATGCGGAAGCACAAGAGCAAACTCTTCCAACCAGCAAATAATTAAAGCCATTGCAAAGCTTGCAGAAGCTGATTTGGAAATTGAAATCTACAATGGTCTCGAACGACTTCCGTACTTCAATCCTGATTTGGATAATGAGCATGTTTCAGATGTTGTTACTGAATTCAGAAATAAAATTACATCTTCAGATGGAGTTTTATTTTATACACCTGAATATGTTTTCAGCTTACCCGGAAGTTTAAAGAATGCAATTGAATGGACAGTGTCCACAACGGTTTTTTCACAGAAACCTGTTGCAATTATTACTGCATCAAGCCTGGGAGAAAAAACTCATGAATCATTGCAGTTAATTTTGAAAACCATTGATGCGAAGTTTGATGATGAGTCTCAACTCTTAATCAGTGGTGTAAAAACCAAGGTAAACAACAATGCTGAGATTATAGATGCTAAAACATTAGAAAAAATCAAAGTGTTGATTGAGGCATTTATAAAAGCGATGAATAATCAATAGAAAAACCCAATTCTCTTTCAAGTCAAACGAGATAGAATTGGAATAACTTGGTTAATCCTAAAAACAACTTGTTGAAAATTTTTTTACACTTTTGCTTGCAATACTTAGCAATGCTCCTTACTTTTGCTTCATAAAATTAGCAACGCTACAAATACTGAAATGAAAAGTTACGGAGAATATATCAAGGCGCTAAGAGAATCCAAAGGGTTAACTCTTAGAGATGTTGAAAGGCAAACCGAAGTGTCCAACGCTTATTTGAGTCAATTGGAGTCAAGTAAGATTAAACAGCCGTCACCAACGATGCTCTACAAGTTGGCAGAATTGTATGGTGTCAAGTATGAAGTATTAATGGAAAAAGTAGGTTATCCGGTCCCACAAGCAACAACTTCTGTCAAGTCAAGAAAGTCAGAAGAAACTGTCTTGCACAGGGTAGGAGTAATTTCAAAAGAGGAAGAAATGGAGTTACTGGAATATTTAAAATTTATGAGAGGTCGCAGAAAATGATTTGGTCAATTTCATCTTTTAAGGAGTTTCAAATGAAATTTACTTATGGCACTATGAGCAAAAAAGATTTGCTGAATGATTTATTTAAACTTGCAACTTTAGCGTTTACAAAGCCTGATGATTGTTCAAGAGTGCCGATTACAATTAAAATGAATGACATCAAGCTAAGTGATGCAGCAAGCGAATATGACGAAGATGCATATCGTCAATTAGAAATTTTAAAAACAGAATTAAACTTGAATTAATATGAGCAACATCGGATTAAATTCAAACATCTATCATTCAACAAGGGCTTATCTTGACTTGTTGAACAACTATCTCATTGATGTAAATTATGCTAAGGAAACTGGCAAACCTTACTCAAATGAAGAAGTATTGGAATTCTTCAAAAGACTCTCTGAAAAATCTTTGATTGACCCGGAAGCACAATTGCTACGTTCATTCTTCAATAGATTTTACAAAGAGAAAAGTAAAGACACTGAAAAGGAATTATCAAACATTGCTAAACATCTTCAAAATGCTGATTTAGACCATAAGACTTTAAAAGATATTGGAGCATTGGTTGATGTTTTAAAATTTCAGTGTTCACAATCTTATGCAAGAATGAAAGGTGTTAGATAGACTATGAATAAATATCTCAACGGAACCATCTTGGAAATGATGGAAAGGGTGAAAACTCTCAAGACAAAAATTCCAGTCAATAGATTACCTGATTGCTTCAAGCAATTGGCAGCTAATTCTACAACAGAATTGGATAAAAATATTTTAGAATTGGAACGGTTATCGAAAGACCCCAGGTTTCAGGTATCTTCCAACCTCCCTTTCAAATTAACTGCACTTCAGAAATTAGTTTTTGATATTGACTACTTGGAAAATTATATCATTGCTTCACTTCATAGGTGTGAGAAGGAAGATGAAACAATGACAATGCTAATTGACAAAGTTTGCAAAGAAATTAATTACCCTTTACTTTCTCCCGTTGCTTCAAGGCTTTCACAGAGCTATTACTGCATTGATGTGAAATTTAATCACATGAGAGTTCCGCTTCTTGAATCTGAATTTTTATTGCACATGCCTGACTTGTATCATGAATTAGCACACCCACTAATTTCAGTTAAGAATCACCCAAGCATAACTCCTTTTCAAGAAAAATTAGGTCAGTTAAATTCTTTCACGGATGGATATTTTGAAGAACAAATAAACGAGCAAAGGCGAAATAACGGACAACAAATAAAGCAACTTGAAATATTTTCTGAATCTTGGATTGAGGCTTGGTCTGTAGAGTTGTTCTGTGATTTGTTTGGTGTCTATACACTCGGACCTGCTTACGCATGGGCACATTTACATTTGTGTGTAAAGAGGGCAAACAATCCTTATGAAACCCCTAAATATTTTGCAAGTTCTCACCCTGCTGATGATGCAAGAATGCAAACAATCTTGTTTGGATTAGAACATATCGGTTTTAAGGATGAAGTGAAAATGATAAAGGAACATTGGAAAATGTATGTTGAACTTAGCGGTGGAACAATTGACGCTAATTTTAAGTTAGCATTTCCAAAACACATTTTAGAACATTGTGCAATGCTTGCGTTTGAAGCAACCAAGGCAATCAAATGTCATATTGCAAATCGTGATTTGAAAAGTGAAATGTATAATTCTCTCAATACTGCTTGGCAGAAATTTATCAACGACCCATTGGATTACATTGGATGGGAAAAAATGTTGAGAGAGAAATATGATGTGTAAGCTATAGTGGTTAATGCAAGTCAAACCACCTAACCAAATCGCGATTCGCTGAACCAGAATGACAGGAGATGCATCCACTACCATTTTTGCCCGCACTAAAAGTTGGTGAGCCGTCAGTTTTGTATTCGCCCCAAATCCAACCACTGCCTGCAACAGGAGAACCCGGGTCTTTTTTCATGATTGAATATTGGTTGATGGTGCCTGATGCAGAAGTGAAAATTTCTTTTACAATTACAGAGCCTGCAGGAAATGAAGCGCCAACCGGAAGTTTTCCTGTTGAATCCAATACGGCTTGCGCAATGCTGTTAAATCTCACACGCACAAATCCATGAGGACTGTTGCCTGATGCAGGAAAAATTGTGGTGAGATTCTGATAGTAAGTGTATCCGCTTTTTGAAGTTTCGCTGAATAAATCTTTATCGGCAGCATCACCTTCTGCATTATCTTTTTTACAAGATTGAAAAAACACAAATAGTGTAAATGCAAAAAATAAAATACTTAATGAATTACGTTTCATGAAAAACAAGGTTTAAAATTAATTTATGTATTGCCATAGACTTTCAATACAGTTTCGCGCAATTGTGTTCCATTATCGGAACAAATAAATTCCATTGCTGCTGCCACATCACCAGGATTAACCCATGTACTGAAATCTGCATCGGGCATTTCTTTGCGGTTTGCAGGTGTATCCATAGTGCCGGGAACAATTACTGAAGCTGTAATGTTTTTCTTTTTTCCTTCAGCATTAATAACTTCGGCTAAACGAAACACTAAAGATTTTGAAAGCCCATAAGCCAAACTTCCCTTGGCTTCCTTGCCACTAAGCCCTGGTTTGGAACCTATAAAAATTATTTTGCCACCTGTCGGTTGAAGAGACATTTTTTCGAAAACTGGTTGAGATAAATTAAATGCCGTAGCAAAATTAAGCTGTAGTTGCTTTTCAATATCAGCCATTTTTGTTGTATGCAAGTTTCCTGCGGCAAAGCCTCCAACTAAAAGCAACACGCCATCTATTTGATTGAATTCAGTAACAACTTTATCAATAAATAAATTACACGAATCTGAATTAGTTGCATCAACCTCATAAACTTTCAGTGATTCATGGTCGTCCATAAATCCTAATAAATTTCCTTTGCTAACAGTAGCTACTACTGTGTATCCCTTTTCTAAAAAAAGATTAACTGTTGCAAGACCAAGGTTTCCACGTGCTCCCGAAATAATAATTATTTTTTTCATTTGTCTGAATATTTCGAGAACGAAATTAGATTTTTTACGGTTGTTATTTATTTATGATTTTATTCCAGTTTAAATCAGCATTCTTATTCAACACGCTTTCATTTGCATTCCATTTTTTCAGAGTGTTGGTGAAATAAAAGTTATAAAACAGATACAATTTGCCGTTTACGATTTTAAAAGTTTCAGGGTCCACTTCAACTTTAGTACCATCATTACCCATGGCATAAGCACACCAGCCGCCATATTGTGGTTCGTACTTTGCAGGATTGGATTTGAACAAATCAAGATTTACTTTGGAAGAAAAATAATATGTAACGCCATTATTTACATACGAATTTTCTTTTGAACCTTTAATTGCTTTGCTTGATGTAAAGTAAGATACGGGGTCATAACCTTGAATTGCCAAGCCTTTCTCGATGTTATAGTTTGCAATTCGCTTTGAAGAATTATTGTCTTGCGCAAAAAGAAAAGATGCAGAAAGAAAAAAGAGAAATGTAATTGCAAATTGAAGTGTGAACTGATTTATGTTTTTCATTGAATTATTTTTTTGCAAATAAAAGAAGTAATCATTTCCTGATATGTCATAACAATGACATCACATATCATTTACCTAAATGATAAATAAAAGCACCTGTAATTACTAATGACCTGGTTAGACCATCAGCCCTATATTCCCGAACAATCAATGGAGTTCCGAATGAAAGGTTTATTCCCATTCGTTTTGAAAAATCATATTGTGCGCTACCTGTGAGATTTAAAGTTAAACCATCAGAATGTTTCAAAGCGATTTCATTCCCGGTTTCATCGGTGATTTTATCTTTTTGCAAACGATAAATAGCCAAAAGTCCAGTGCTTAATTCTATCTTTTTGAAAGAAAAATTTCTTTCGACTCTTAATAAGCCATCATCGCCACGATTTAATAAATTAGATTCAAAATATTTTTGTGCGTCCGCATTATCTTCCCAATAAATTCTTAAAAATCCATTTTCATTTTTATTGGATAGCACGCCTTGATAGCCTGCGCTGATATTCCATTTTTTATATTGGTAAGAAGCTCCTGCAATGAAATCATAAGTACCGAGGCTTGTCTGATAAGGCATTGGTAAAGACCTGCTATTTAATTTAGAATTAGCATGACCGGTTGCGATTTTAGTTCCAAGAGTCACATTAAGCTTTGCTTTTTCTGTTGACTTCAACGTTTGCGTAATACTAAATGCAATATCACCAACCCCGTTTACGCTTCCTAAATTTCCATTAATAAAAGAATACGGAATTTTAAATTGAATGGAATTATTTTTTAAAAATGAAAATTCAACTTCGGGAATTGTTTGAAAAATAACAGTGCCTTGTTCACCAAAACCATAACTAAGCGAAAGTTTCGCCTTTTGTTTAAATGAGGAATCAATTTGTTCCTGATGTTGGAGTGCGCCAATGGTGCAGAAGCCGGCATCGCTGCAACCTTGCGCGTGTAATGAACTTTGATTTAGAAAGAGGATAAGACTAACCAACAAAAGAAATTTCTTCATAGCAATAAACTTTCCTACAAAAGTATTTGCAGGTAGTTATCCCATTGTCACTAATCTGACAATTAATCAAAAAGACAAATTCAGAAATGTTATTGTTAAAAATGTTTGCCATTGCAGCCTTCAGATTGGAAGCAAAAATTTTGTAACAACTAACATTTTCCTAATTGTAAAGTGTGTGACAGAATAAACTTTGCATCGTTATTTCATTTGCATCAAAATATTTAAAACATAAAAAATAAACACGATGAAAAAAAATCTTTTTGCACTCATATCATTATTTGTAATGTGTGCTTCGGTATTTGCTCAGCAAAAAAGTAAATACTTAGTAAATGTAAACGCTGACGGAGTTATTCTTGATGGCTATGATGCCGTTGCATTTTTTACTGACAATAAACCTGTAAAAGGTGATAAAGCAATTACAGTCAACTATCATGGCGCAACTTATTTGTTTGCATCTGCTGAACATGCACAAATGTTCACACAAAATCATGAGAAGTACGATGTGCAGTTTGGTGGATATTGCGCTTATGCAGCAACATTGGGTCGCACAGCGCCTATTGATGTAAATACTTTTTCAATTGTAGATAATCGTTTGGTGATACAGCATAACTCCCGTGCGGTTGCAGGTTGGAATAAAGATGTGAAGGGCAATCTTTCCAAAGCAGATAAATATTGGCCTTCTATTGTTAATAATGACGGCAAACAAATTAAAACAGATGAAGAGAAAAAATTCCTGGTGAATACGGATAAGGATGGCGTTATACTTCAAGGCTATGATGTAGTAGCATATTTCACTGATAACAAAGCTGTGAAAGGTGATGAAAAATTTTCAGCCCGTTACAATGGTGCGACTTATTGGTTTGTGTCACAGGCACATGCAGATATGTTTAAAGATAATTCTGAAAAATATGCTCCTCAGTATGGAGCCTTTTGCGGATACGCTGTGAGTTTGAATAAACTCAGACCTGTTGAGCCGACTATTTTTCAAATTGAAGATGGAAGATTAATTCTTCAGCATACCCAACAAGCTTATGACCTTTTCAATAAAGATACAAAAGGCAATACAGTACTTGCGGATAAAAACTGGCCAACATTGGTAATGAAACGCGCAGGTAAAAAAGTAAAGTTTGATAAACCTGCTAAGCCTGCTGCTGCTGAAAACACTACTGCGAAGAAATAATGGGCAAGAGGCAATTGGCAATTGGCAATTGGCAAGGGGCAATTATTAATACAAAAGATTTCACTGCATAACATTAATACAAAAACTAAAAATAAAATAAAATGAAATATAAAATCAAATTCACTTTAATTCTTGCAGCATGGTTAACGCTGTTTATTTATCCTGCAATGGCACAGGTAAATTCTAAAAGCACGCTTAGTATAAGTGGCGCAAAAAAGATTGCTGATGCAGCAGTTGCTGAAGCGAAGAAAAATAACGCTGGAGGTTCAATTGCTATTGTTGATGATGGCGGTAACCTGATGTATATGATTCGCATTGACGGAACATTTACTGCAAGTGCAGAAGTTGCAATTGGAAAAGCGCAAACGGCAGCACATTTTAAAAAACCTACTTCAGCGTTTGAAGAAGCAATTATAAAAGGTCGCGTTACGATGAACACGCTTCCTGCCGTAACAAGGTTTACACCTTTGCAAGGAGGAGTGCCGATTTTGTATAACGGAGAAATTGTCGGAGCAATTGGTGTAAGTGGTTCGATGAGTGCACAACAGGATGAGGATATTGCAAAGGCTGCTGTTCAAATAAAGTTTGATTAATAATAAGAAGTAATACTTAGGGTCATCCTGAGAAGTAATAAGCTACGCAAAAATCAGATGAGATGAACCGGAAG
>JBDTRM010000073.1:0-9848 GCA_039931675.1 Bacteroidia bacterium
TCTTTCGTGATTCGCATTTAACAAAGGTATGTTCTTATTTTTGCGTAAGGTGAGTGAGTTATTTAAAAATTTATTACCAAGTTCGAGATGACGTTTGGTTGATGCACTTCTTTTATCTTGCTGTTCCTGCCTGTATTTTATCTCAGTAAATTCATGGAAGGGCGAAATTTTATAGCCTACTATTCCTATTAAGCCGGTAATCATTGCAAGGCTGAAAAGGAAGAACGACCAATATTCCTTTATAAAACCGATGAAGTTCTTATTTTGATTTTTGTTTTCCATTTTTATGTTTTAATAATTTATAAAGTAATTTGCTGTGCGCAAAAAACTCTGATAATACAGCAAAGGAACAAAAACAAAAAAATGCGTTTCCATTGCAGCACCGCTGGGACGCGCACCAAGCCCGAGTCCTGCACAAGCGGGGGGAAATAACGATACGGATAAAGTTTTCAATCAATCTACTACGGGATTTTTTCAAGTTTGTAATTAATCAGGATGAAAATATCGGCACAGTTGTCACTTGTAACAAATGATGGATTGAATAATAACTTCAGCGTTTTATCTACAGAGCCAACTATTGATTCGCACATAATTTTATCTATTGATGTAATTGTTATGGTTCCATCGAGGTTGTCAGTTTTTTCTATTTGGGGATTAATTATGTCGCCATCCTTTGTGAAAAAAGACACATTCCCTGCTGAGACGATAACATTAAAGCTACGTGTAAAATAAGGGAAAAATGTTTTACTGATAATTATGTCTTGACTTGGAACCGGGGTTACTGGATCTGTTTGCGGCAAGGGTATTGGGCTATGCAATTTCATTTTATAAAATAAATCAGGAAAATCATTTTTGAAACTGAGTAACCGATAAAGTCCATTATTCTCATTCAGTAAACTAACCGCTGAATTTATGCTATCGCTGATTTTTTTATTCACTGCTTCTTTGAACTGAGAGTTGCCTGAGTTCTTAGCAGTATAGCGAATAGTAATAATTACATCGGAAATAGTGTTGTAATCAAATTGCCTGGCCTCAGCTGGTAATTCAAGTTCCCAATCGCTGATTACGCCTGCCCCTTCAAACGGCAGGTAACGTTCATCACGGAAATTCAATTCAAACATACCGCTGTCACCTTGTCCGCTGCTTGTAGCAATTGATTGAATAGAACTGGATCGAAGTATATAATTTTCACCGGGGCTAATTGAGTCAAAAAGGGCTCCGCCATTTGAATCATCTTTCCTGATGTAACTTTTGCTTAGCGTTAGCTGACTGCTTACAGATGTATATGGACCTGCAATGCAGGGGATACTAATGCTTACCGATTTTATTCTCCTGAAATAATGACCGGGGAAATCCATTTCGAAAAGCAGTTCTGGTATCTCGAAATTACAGATACCATCTTTGCGCAAATGAATCAGAGTCATTGCATTTAAGTTAGCGAGAGAAATATGCTTTGTAATTTCAAACTCTCTTTTGTTTTTTTCCAAATACGCAATTTCCATTCTTCGCAGATCTTGTGTTAAACCCTCACCTGCAAGCAATCCCTTTTTCAAACTATCCCAATAACCGGGTTGAACATATTTAGTTGTTTCATCTCCCACCTCAAAATGAAAAGTCTGCTCCGCTTTTTTTGCCTGATCTAATGCTATTTGATATGCTGCATTATACACATTGCTCAATTGACTTTCCATCCAGGTGTATAATGTTTCATTAGAGAATTTTTGGCTACGAACAAACTCATCTAAGTTTTGAGAATGTTCTATTTGTTTGTGATGATTCTCTAATTCTTTTTCTGCAATGCCTTTTCGTATTTCTGACGCAATAATTTGTTTATCCAATTGCTTAATTTCTGCTACTGCTGTTTTTGCCTGGAAGAGCCATTCATCTCTTCTGCGTTGCCAGCCTGCCATTTGCCCTGAACGTTTTTCAAGCATGGCGTAATGTGATGCCAGGGTATTGAAAAAGGTACCGTAAGAAGCTAAACCTTGACCAGCGGCATTCGCCACTTTAGCCGGACCATCTGCTGGAGAGGGAGGAATGGACAAACTAGCCGCTAATGTATGAGATATTGCGCTGGCAGTATGAAATCCACCGCCAATAAGATTAAGAATATTGTTGGTTTGCATGAAAACAACTTGATCAACTTCGGTCTGAATTAATCCAAGTCCCGAAAGATCTCCAGTTGTCCAATCAAAATTTGATGATGGCTGAGTGATATAAGACTGCTCAACTACAGGAGTACCATCTGCTTGATAGTTAAATTCTTTAACTCCCATTTGTGTTTGTAGGTATAATATCCTTGCAATAATATTATCTCTTGATTTATTGATGGAATCAATATTAGCAGCGGCTTCGTTGATTTGTTCCTGTTTTATTGACTCTACCCGTTTTAGCATGTCAATTTCCTGTCCCGAGCGTAATAGACTTAAATGCTCTGCATCTTTTTTCTCAATCGCTGAAAGCATAGCACTGCCTAATGATTTTACTTCATTGCAAAGTTCCATTGCTTTTTGCTGCATTACATTAAAACGATACAGTGGTAAGGGTGCATACATTCCGCCAATTGCATCTCCAATGCTTAATCCTGCTGCTTTTGCTCGGATAAGCAATTCAGGATCTATTGGTGGATCGAGCAAGGGAAGGTTACGCATTACTCCATCAAAGTTTTGACAATGGCGGATTTTAAATAATCTATCTTCTACATCATCCCATAGCTGCGTAATATTATCGTTTGGCGGAACACAAAAATAAGTGGATCCAATGGAAGCAACATTTTGTATTTTATTGCCTACGTAAGACATCTTTCCCCCGTTTAAAGAATCTTGTGCCAACGGGGTTTCTGACAATTGTACCCAGCTATCAGCAAATTCATCCAATGTACCCAGCGACCGATAACTCTTTGGTATTCCCCTATCTTGTTTTGCTCCCATTTTTTCTTTTCTTCTTCCCAAAATATTTGAAGCCATTACATACAACATCGTAGACTCGTTAATAGATTCTCTCGTATCCCGTCTGAAAAGCTGATCGCCCCAGGCAATTAAGTTTTTAATATAGCTTGTTACAGTAAACCATTCAAATGCCCCCATGCGCATACGGGCAACAGCAAAAGGATTAAATGGGTCATCAAGCCATGCCGCAATTTGACCTTTAATATTTTCCTTGTCAGTCGCCTGTGGATCTGACAAACTATCAAGGAGTTTATCCACTCTTTGTTCGTCATGATTATTCCTGAATGGCAGAAAATTCCAAAAGCGCTCTTTGCCAGTACTTTGATCATTGGTTGTAGGATCAAAAATAAAATGGAACCATTTACGGGCTTCTGCAAAGCGATGTTGTTTGGACAGATAGCTTGCGGCTAACAATGGAAGATGATAAAATAGTTCCCAATTGTAAAGGGCATAAGGCATTGCTGGTTGAAATGGAAATGGAAGAGACATAAAACCCTTATAAGGAGATATTGGCAAAATATCGCTATCAACTTTGTAATCTTCCAAGCTTTCTAATCCAAAACTGTTATTTAAAAACGAATCGGTTAATTGTATATTAAATAATGCATTAAAATCACTTGAAGCAAATGTTTTAATATTTTTTACTTCTGGATACGCTGTTAGCGTAACCATCATAGGAGTACTTATGTTTGTGGATGATGTTGAATCGGCCAAATTCACTAACATTTTACTATTACCTTCCTCTATACTCCATGTATGAAATCCCATGGGATATGAGTTTGAAGACCTGATTGCCAAATATTTTTCTCCGGTTTTTGATATTTTAGTCAATTGCAAATTGTTACCGGCATTATCAAGTAAATTTATTGGTGCATTACTATCTTGATAAATACTATTGGAGATATTCTCCTTTAATCCTGATGAAAAGAAAAAAGTATTGGCTGGAGGAGTAAGTGTAAGTGGATTCGTAGACTCTTCTTTTTTCCATTCTCCATCTCTTTCAGAAAATAATAAAAACTCTCCTTTAAGTTCTAAAGCTGGAGATGGGTCACCAGAGTTTATCTGAGGTGCTGGATCATCCTCATCTGCATCAATCACAACATTCCATTTTACTTCATAGTTTTTATTATTTTCTATCCTAATCTCAATTAAAGGATCTTTAGTTATTTGAGCAGGATCACCCTTATCACTTTGGAAAATTATTCTAAACGAATGCCCGTTTGTTCCAATATTTCTTACTTCATAATTGAAGATACTATCTGAATAAGCAGGTGACCAATCATTTGCTTTACCTGGTGAGTAATATTCAACTACATTTTCTCCTCCTAATGTTTTTTGTCCATTTGGGTGCTGAAGCAATTTTTCAAAATAAATATAACCATAACTTTCCGATTTATAGCGGTTTGTATTTTTATATCTTCTGTAAAAACTAATGTAAAATTTAATGATTGTTGTATTATTTGTAGGTACATCATTATTAAGGCTCGTAGTAGTTGGGTTTAAATAACTATTAATCAAATCTGGAGTAGATTGCTTAATAATTGTAGCAGCAAACAATTGAATTCTCGCACTATTTATATCTGATGAATTTTCATTCAGTCTAAATAAAAACATACTCTTTTCGTCTGTGTTGGTTAAGCCATCAATTTTAATTTTATCTGCAATCTTTTTTCTTTCTGTCCAGCCCTTATTTGTTTTACGAATCCAGAACATGCCAACTTCATAACTCTGCTTAGAATTTTTATTTTGAGTAACAATCTCAGGCCATGCAATACATAAGTCTTGGACATGTGTAAATGGTACTATATGATCTGCTGATAAATTCTGTACTATCTTTTCCCAACCAGACCATTTTGAATAGAACAAAAATTCACGAGAATAAAAACTATAAGGAGGGTTTATAGTTCTTCCTACTTGAAATAACTTAATACCACCATCTGCGCTAGCATATTCATGCATTCCCATAACAGTTATTTTACTCTGCTCTACCAAGTCTTCTGCGTAGTTGATTAAGCCTTCCTTTGCATTTTGATAGGAGGCTTCATTTTGCAAAAGGTGTGTTTCAAATGTTTTAAATATTTCTGTCTTATCATCTCTCAACTCAGGATACAGCCAATTTTCCGGGTACAAAAACACCCTCCGGTTTGCTTCCCAAACGCGGTAGTTTTCGGTCCACTCCCAGCGTTTTTTATCAAAACCATCTGGTGAAACTTTATCTTCGAGGTTCATCAGGCAGCGATATACAAATAGCTGCGCTGCTGCTGTTGCCTGCAATAACCTTGTGGTTATCACGCAGGGTGACATCTCCACATCTATCAGGTATTTTTCATACAGGGCATTCGCATCATGGAGATTATCTCGCCAGCAGAGGTAGTCCGCTAACTTGTCGCGTTGTTCTATGCGCAGTTTATCGTTTACATCCTTTAAGGCAGCAGGAAAATCTTTGCCGGAGCGGACGTATAAAAGTTTTCTTGCAAGAAGAACTATTTCTATTGAAGCGGGGTTTGTAACCAATAATTCAAAATCACTTTGTGCAAGTCCTGATTTTTGAAGCACGGATAAATAGTTGAACAAAGCAACAATGCTGATAGGATCAAATTGAAGACTGTCAAGAGGAACATTCGTACTGGTAATTGCGTCCTCCATGCCCATTATGATTGCTGCATTATCTACATCATTTTTGTTTAATCCAAAAGCCTTGCTTAATATTTCTGTTCTTGCATAATATTGTAAAGTAAGTGTTTGAGGATCTATTACAGGATTCAAATAATCACATAATACTTTTTCTGTTTCGGCATTTGAGTTTGCTAATCCAAACATCATGGTACTCCGTTTCCAATCAATATAATTTACAGCACCGGAATCCGCCTGCAAGTTGTCCGGTATTAAACCTAAATAACCTATTGAAGCGGATGATATTCTTAGCCATGTTAGTTGCGCACTGCTTGCTTTCCAAAAACTATTGAGGATAGTTATTTTTTGTAATTTAATGAGTGTATTCCGAATGCCCCTTACAATTTGTATCAGTTGGCTACCGGCTAGAAATGAATTAGCAATAAATATATCAATTGCAAACTCTGCTGTATCGCTTCTTGAAATAGTAAAGTGATTACACATTAAGTCATTTACAGTTTCTTCAAAAAGACTAAATGTTTTTGACAAGTAGTTTGTAACTGTATTTTTTCTTTGAAGTATGAGTGTCCGATTAGATTTAACCAACTCCTTCAAATCATAATCAAGAGGCTCCTTGGTTATTCCCATAAATGAGGAAAGAAAAATATCCAGACTTCCGGGTTTCGCGTTTAATGCACTTTGAAGAGCAAGGAAGCGTTCAATTCTGTCAAGGTGAACAATAGTAAGATTTTTTATTTCTGATTTGGTTGTTGCGATGTTAATTTCTGCAATAAGTAAACCATGCTTACCGGCAGTAATAAAATCAGTATTTAATAGCGTGTCTAAACCTAGCAGGGTCACATGACATTGCTGAGCCAATAAATCCTGTTGTTTAATAAAAATCATGGGATCAACCCCGGATAATAATGTAGTTCCTAAATTAATTTCCCATTGATCTGTGGTAAAATTTTTTTGAAATCCCCACCTCTCCCATCTTTCAGCTTCTGTTGCCGGAAGAATAAAAGGAGAATTATCTAACATGTTTTCTGTTAAATCAATTTCTTTGAAATAAAAGGGTTTGCATTTATTCAATTCATCTTTTAATCCTTTAAGAATATAGTTTGAGGTTTCATTTGGCAAAACGACTTCGCCTTTTTCGTAACTTAAAATATTCTCCAACTCCTCAAATCCGATTCCACTTTCCTTTACGAAAGCGACTTCATCAAGAAAATTCAATAAGGTTTCAGGAGAAATAAAAATGGCAATAGCCGGGCTTATTAATTGACAAGCGGCAGAATATTCTGTTAAAGAAAGTTGTAAGATATTTGTAAGGGTTACGTTTCGCCAAATGCGATGTAAATATTCTGTATCAGCAGATGGGCTACTCAAGTCGGTTACTAAATCAGTTGGGTTAGTAAGAAAGTCTAAATCCATCAAACGCAACCCTAAACAGCATGCGAGGTATAGCCTCAATTCATCAGAGAGCGGAAAGGCGTTATTTGCAAATTCAGAAAACGTAAATTTTTCATTCGGTGGATTTTGCAAATGAACATTCTGAAATATTTTATCATATAAGGATTTTGTTACTGTTCTTTTACCATTGATGAATGAGATATTTGTTTCATCAATAAAAGTTCTAAATAAATCAATGACCGTTTGGAAAGGAACATTCAATTTTTGTTGCAACGTTTTTAATTGAGCGATGTGAAGAATTGTTGTGTCATTGATAACTTTATCACCAATGCCATCAGCCATGATAGCATTATCAAGTTCTGAAATGGTAAGACCTGTTAGACTTAATAGCCTGACAAAACGGTGCAGGCGGTCACAAAAAGGAACAAGTTTGTAATTAGGCTCATATTGTTGTTCGTCAGGCAGTTTAAGATACATTTGTGTTGGATCACAATCGTTGTTGAACGGGATATAAACATTGTCTATATTAATAAATCTGCTTAATAGTAAACCCTGAAGTTCGTTGAAATCAATGCCTGCCTGCTGCATTATAATAGATACAACTTGAAATAGTGCTTCAGGCCTATCAAATGAAATAATTTTATCCTGAAACGTATCAAAAACACTAAACTCAAAATTACTGTTACCATAGTCTTCTATATTAAAACCCCATGCAGTGCTTAAATCAAATACTGATTTTTCTGATATTATTAAACCTTTTTGACCAGGGGATAAGCCAAGCACTTCGTTTGCCCAAGTTGAATCAGTATATAGCGAATTATAAGGTAAATGAGTAGTGAATAAATCCAAACGGGGCATACCTGCTTTGTTCAACAATATTCTTGTTTCGGTAAGGTACTCATCATACGGCAGTGACCACGGAAATACCGAAGTATCTTTTGCTAACTCCTTATAAGCCAATGGATTTTTATTTTGTGCTCTTGCTAATAAATCTCTGTCTCTTTCAGTGGATTGGTAGGTTAAGCTAGTTATGGCGAGCGAAGTTGCGTTGTAACGTAATTCAAATGAATATTCATCTTCTAATTCATACTCTCCTGCTGCTGTTGTAACTACATTCTTCTTATCACTTTTCTTTTTGCCATGTAATATTCCGGGTTTTTTTCCGGTGGCCATTGTTTTTTCAGCAGCATCAATAGTTTTTGTATTGTAATTTTTTACTTCTTTTTGTTTCCCATCTGCTGATTCAATTGTAATTGATTTACCTTTATCCGGCAAGTCAGTAATTTTTACCTTAATTCCAATTGCAAAAGTTATTTTCCATCTTTTTCCGTTTTCGAGCACAGTGACCTTAAGCGATGTAATTGAGCCTAATAAATTGACTTGCCTAGAATAATTTGAAACAAATTTCTGTATTGCATCACTAATTGCCGGTGTTGGTTTATCTATACCACTCCCGTTTAGCCAGGTAATCATTTCAACAATATTAATATCAAGTGCTGCTACTTCATATTTTCCTGTAAAGAATGATTCGCTTTTAAATTGAATTGCCCACCTGCGGAATGAGTCTGCAATGACCAGTTTATTAATCTCAGTTTTTTCATAGTTGAATGAGCTGCCTAATTTATCTTCTGACGTTTCCCGCAGTTTTTTCATTACTGCTTCACTTATATCACTTTCTGAATTATCTTTCCAAAAACTTTCTCCTGGATTTAATAAAATTTCCTCCGGAAATACCACTGCATTTTCCAAAATCTCCAATGCTAAATCAATATGGGGCAAAACAATTTCAGAGTTATCGCAACTCAATTCCAAATCATATAAGTCGGGGCGTCTTTTTCGTAGTTCAACACCTGCGGGACTTAATTCGGTTTTTTCAGGAATATTAGTGTCAATAAATTTCAACAAATCAACATAATAGGCGGCAGGGCTGAGTACTGACATGCAAGGGTCACAATCGCACTGCTCCAATGCACCAAATAAATTTCTTAAGGTTGGATTTTCATTTATTTTATTTTGAAATTGAGTTTGGTCGGCCATAACATTTGTCTGATAACCTGTAAGTGTTCCCTGAAAATATGCCATCACTCCAATCCCGAGTGCCTGATAACTTTTGACTGTATCATAAATCTCTTTTATACGTGTAACATCTATATCATCGCCAACAATATTTTTTAGTTGGTCAGGGGTGTACTCTGCCAATTTTGCTATGTGAGTTAGTCCGTTATTTATCAATACTTCTGTTTCGTCCCAAGTGGCGCCTACTTTTTTCAGGTTTTGTAATTTTTGAATAAAAGTGGTATGCTCCTCGTTAAGCCCATTCTTTTTAGCAAAATCTTTTACATCATCTTTTGCAATGTTGAAGGATGTATTGTCAGAAAGTTTTTTTGCAATCTCTGTAATGCCCGGCTGATCATTAAAAATGTATTTATTGTTAATACGGTTTACAAAGCTTGCGGTTGGTAATCGTTGTTCTACCTCTTTTTCCATTTGCTGTGCATATACCTCAGGCTCCATGAAACTGCCTGCCGGATTTTCATAGGTGTAGGCAATATCTATCCATTCATCCGATTGAATTGCCGCAAGGCCTTTTAAAGATGCATCCACATCATTGGTTACAAAAGTTTGCAAGCCCTGAATAAGAGCAGGATTGTTTTGTGTGAGTTTACCAAGCCTTAAAGTTTGGTGAAGTTTGGTTTGCTCTGCAGGTGTAAAATCAATAGGAGCTATTTTATCAGCAAAATCATCTGCATCGGGGTCGAGTGTGCTGCTTATTACAGCGAGCTTATTCAGCTTTTCTTTATCGAGCCAGTCCGTTCCTGCAGCTGAAATAATATCGCCAAAACTTGCAGGAAGTCCTGGATCAGCAGGAGCCAA
>JBDTRM010000074.1:0-13038 GCA_039931675.1 Bacteroidia bacterium
GATTAACAATTGCTACCCAAAACAATGTGGTTCATCAGTAGCGAAGTCGAAGGAGTGCATTGGCGCTTTCACGCGCTTCAACTCCGCTCAGCGTGACCCAAAATAATTTTCACAAAATAAAAATCTCAAATGAAAAAAATTCTTTACGTCATATTATTCAGTTTGATTATTGCTGCCAAAGCAAAATCGCAAAATATAGCTGAACTTGAAGTGGGTAAACCCGAAGCAATTGTGAATCTGGCAACTGATGCAGGTGTTCAAACTGTAAACGGAAAATGGAAATACAGCGATGCGAAAATTGTTGAAGTTGATTTCAAAGCGCCAGGTCCTGACAGGAAACCAACAGGCGCAGCGATAAAAACAAATGATATAATTCCAAAAGCAGGTGTTGCAAATTTTGATGATTCCGGTTGGGAAACTATTGAACCAACATCGCTGGATAAGAGAAGAGGAACAGGCAAAGTGAGTTTCAACTGGTATCGTTTTAATTTTACTGTTCCCGAAAAAGTTGGAAATCTTAATACAGCAAACACAACAATTTATTTTGAAATTGTAGTTGATGATTATGCTGAAGTATGGGTAAATGGCTCATTGCAAAAGGCTTTCGGACAAAAAGGAAATTCAACTATAAGCGGATATAATTCGCGCAACAGGATTAAGCTTACGAAAAATGCAAAGGCAGGCGATAAATTTCAATTGGCAATTTTTGGAATCAACGGACCATTGAGTGATATACCTGATAATTACATCTGGATTAGAAGTGCAACTTTAGATTTTTATAAATCAGCGCCTCAATCAGCCGCTTATAAAATTATTGATAATTCAGTTGAGCGTATAAGCAATGCGTTAGATGAAATTATTCAACCCGAAACCAAACTCGAAAAACTTGCAGAAGGTTTTCAATTTACGGAAGGTCCGGTGTGGAGTCCCGATGGTTACCTGTTGTTCAGTGACCCCAATCAAAATATAATTTATCGTTATACAGCGGCCGGAGATGTAAGCGTTTACAGAACTAAAAGCGGTTATACAGGAACAGATATCGGTGAGTATCATCAGCCGGGAAGCAACGGATTAACTTTTGATAAAGAAGGACGATTAACGATATGTGAGCACGGTAACAGAAGAGTGACGCGCATAGAGAAAAATGGGGTGCTCACAGTTCTTGCAGATAATTATGAAGGGAAAAAATTGAACTCTCCCAATGATTTGGTTTACAGAAGTGATGGTGCTTTATATTTCACTGACCCGCCTTATGGCTTGCCTAAAGCATTTGATGATAAACGAAAGGAGCTTGATTTTTCAGGAGTGTATTGTGTGATAAATGGTAAAGTAAATTTAGTTAGCAAAGATTTTAAAGGTCCCAATGGAATTGCATTTTCTCCTGATGAAAAATATTTATATGTAAGTAATTGGGATGTTACGGACATTCATCATACAAAAATTATTATGCGTTATGAAGTTAACCCGGATGGTACACTTAAGAACGGAAAAGAATTCTACAACATGAATAGTGAGCCTGGCGATTTAGCATTGGATGGTTTAAAAGTAGACACGAAAGGAAATATATTTTCATCAGGACCAAGTGGCATCTTTATTATTTCACCTGAAGCAAAACTGCTTGGCAAAATTACTTTGCCTGAACATGCTGCAAACATGGCTTGGGGCGATGACGGTAAATCGCTTTACATTACTGCAAGCACAGGACTTTACCGTATTCGCTTAAACATTCCCGGAAAGCTGACTGCATTGAAATAAGAATTTGATTATTAAAAGTCGGCTAACTGACATTGAGCAAATTCATTTAAACGGATGTTTGCAAAACAAAATAACAAGCTCATGAATTCTCAAAAAATAATATTCAACGTTGCAAGGGCTTTAGCTGCATTGATAATGTTGCAAACACTCTTCTTCAAATTTACAGGAGCGGAAGAATCGGTTTATATTTTCACTAAAGTGGGAATGGAACCTTACGGAAGAATCGGAGCCGGTATTCTTGAACTGATTGCGTCTGTTCTGTTGTTCGTTCCGAATTACAAATGGCTTGGTGCTTTGACGGGCGTGGGGTTAATGACAGGAGCAATTGTTTCGCATCTTACTATATTAGGAATTGATGTTATGAATGACGGAGGCTATTTATTCTTTCTTGCAATAACTGTTTTAATATGCTGCTCAACGTCACTTTTTCTTGAAAGAAAAAATATTCCTATTCTTAAAATTGTTTTGTCAGAACAAAATTGAGAACGCAAAAAATCTTCAAATGAAAAACTTATAGTAAATTAAATAGAAGAATGATTAGGTTGTTTTTTTTGAATTTTGCTCCGTATTTAATATGGGGCATTTTTTCTTTGCATGCTTTTAATGCAGATGCACAGCGACCTTTTAAGCAATTTGAACCGGATAATTTTGATTCGACTTACTACAATCAGTTTTCTTCGAATAAGATTATTCCAAAAGAAATTTCGAAGCAGGTTTTAATTGCGCTCTCTTATTTTCCTGAATTGAAAAACACACCAATTGAATTCAAGTTTAGTAAAAAACATTCTCCTCTTGCAACTGCACCTACTTTTGTAAGCTGCTTTAAGAGTGAGTCAAAAAGAAAATTTATAGTTACCATCAGCAACAATACATCGCCAAAATTAACCCCTATATTATTCTACAATCTTCCTTACAATGCACAGATAGGCGTGATTGGCCATGAGTTAAGTCATGTGAGTGATTTGTCAAAGAAGAATTTTCTCGCGTTGATGCGAATCGGAGCAGGGCATCTCTCTAAAAAATTTATGGACAACTTTGAAAATAATACGGATATGATTTGCATCAAACATGGATTAGGTTATCAGTTGATGGACTGGAGTAAATATGTAAGAACAGTTTTGAAGATTGATGAATGGTATGGTGCAGACAATCCTGAATCTTTCATGGCTCAGGGAAAAAAAAGGGAACGATACATGAGTCCTCCGGTTATTCAGAGTTATATTAATCAAATGCCTTTGTACAGGTAACTTTTTAAAAACGATTGCCAATGTCATTTAACCGACACTGAAAAAAAATGTATGCGACTATTTTTGGTGTAATTAAAAACAACAGAATATGTCACTACAAAATTCATCAGAAGAAATATTAAATCAGTTAATAGAGCTGATTGACAACATGGAGCCAGCGCAATACGAATCACCTGTTGATGCATTATCAAAAAGCAGCATCGGTGCGCATGTTCGTCACATTGTAGAGTTTTATGAATGTCTTTTAAAAGGTCATGAAACCGGTTTGGTAAATTATGATGCGCGTGTTCGCAATTATATATTGGAAACGGATATGTACTACGCAGTGCAAGTTCTCCTCCTCATCATTCAAAAAGTAAATGCAATTAAAAAAGATAAAATGCTGATGATAAGCCTGGACTTATCAGCACAAAATAATCCGATTGTAATTGACACAACATTTTTACGCGAGCTGGCTTATAATGTTGAACATGCGATTCATCACATGGCAATAATAAAAATTGGTGTTACTACTGCTTACCCGCAAGTAAGAGTCGAGAAGAATTTCGGAGTTGCGTATTCAACAGTTAAATTCAAAAAACAGGTATGTGTACAGTAACATTTCTTCCGCTAAACAATTCCGACTTTGTTCTTACGAGCAATCGTGATGAACAAACGATTCGTAAACCGGCTTTAAGTCCGACCATCTATAATGTGCACAATTCATTGCTTGTATTTCCGAAAGATTTGCAGGCCGAAGGAACATGGATTGCAACAAGCGGCATTCAGTTTACACTTTGTCTTTTGAATGGTGCATTTAAAAAGCATGAAAGAAAAGGCAGCTATCGCAAAAGCAGGGGATTGATGTTATTGGATTTTTTTAAATACAATAATGTAAACGCATTCTTGAATGGATATGATTTCAATGACATCGAACCTTTCACGCTTTTAATTTTAAATACCGGTGGCAGACACCCCCAGTTAACAGAAGTTCGTTGGGATGGAGAAATAATTTATCCGAAAGAGATTGATACAACCGTGCCTCACATCTGGTCATCGGCAACTTTATATAACAAAGAAACCATTGCAGCGCGCGAAAACTGGTTTACGGAATTTTTATCAAAACAAACAACATATAATGAAAACACTGTCCTGGATTTTCATCACTTTGGTGGAAATGGTGATAGAGGAAATAGCCTCGTAATGAATCGTGATAATGTGGTGCGAACAGTAAGCATCACCAGCATTGCAAGAAAAAACAATTTAACTAATATGATTTACAAAGATGTTATTAACGAGAAATTATACAGCAGACGTATTTGCTAACGTAAGAGTTATACGCAAACCATTGTGGCTTATAAAAATTCTGAATTATGAGTATTGGCCTCTTTGGGTTTTTTATGCTCCGCTGATTCCATACATCATTTGGTTGATTATTAAATACAGAAACTTGAAATTTTATGAAGCAGCAAATCCTTCAATTGAAGCAGGCGGACTTCGCGGTGAATCAAAAAAAGGAATACTTGACAAAATTGACTCTGCTTATAAGGCAAAAACAATCCTCATAAATAAAGCAGAGGAACCTGAAAGTATTTTTCAAAAAGTAGAAGCTGCTCAACTTGCTTATCCACTTATCGCAAAGCCTGATGCGGGGGAGCAAGGAAAGGGAGTTGAGAAAATTAATAACGCTGAAGCATTATTAAACTACTTGAGAAAAACAGAAATTGATTTCTTGATTCAGGAGTTTGTTCATTATCCAATAGAACTTGGTGTTTTTTATGTTCGTTATCCCGGTGAACCGAAAGGAAAAGTAACTTCTGTAACAGCAAAGAAATTTTTAAGTGTAACAGGAAACGGATACTCAACAACTGAAGAATTGATTTTAGAAAATGACCGTGCCCGTTTTCAGTTATTAAGATTAAGAGAAAAACTAAAAGAGAGGATAAATTATGTCCCTGTGAATGGGGAAGAAATTTTATTGGAGGGAATAGGCAATCATTGTCTCGGAACAAAGTTTATTAACGCCAGCAATCTTATCAATCAAAATCTCGATGATGTGTTTGATAAAATAGCAACTCCAATTGAAGGATTTTATTTCGGGCGCTTTGATTTACGCGTTTCTTCGATTGAAGATTTATACAACGGAGAAAACATTCGTATTGTTGAATTGAATGGAGTTGGCGCAATCCCTGCCCATATTTTTGATTCATCTTATAAACTTTTTGATGCTTACAGAGATGTGATTAATCATTGGAAGATGGCAGCTAACATTGCTGAGAGGAATAGGGTAAGTGAGAGAAATACTGAGATTGGTTTGAGTCTCGCATAGCGGATGTCATGGAGATTTTTTGATTAAATAAAAACATCTGACAGAAGAAGAGAATTCTGTCAGATGTTACTCCGCGAATAAATTGAAATTACATATCCATGTGCTGAATAGGTCGGATTTCCACTTTGCCATCTTCAGCAAAAATGGGGCATCCTTTTGATATTTCAATTGCCTCGTTAATGTCCTTTGCATTCACAATAACATAACCTCCTACCATTTCTTTGGCTTCCATAAATGGACCATCGCTGATTATTTTATTTCTGCATGTTGTCTTTGGCTGCCTGTGAATCTTTTGCATTGTGTGCATGGTTTTCACCACCCCTGAATAAAAACATAAACTTTTCCATTTTGATTTTTTTTAAATTATATGATTAATTTTTTGAATGATACTGTAATAACGAACAACGTTTTGAAATCTGGACAAAAGAGAAAAAATATTTTTTTAGACCTATGCGCCTTTTTAAAATGGAACCTGGTTTCAAATAACCGTTCAATAAAAAACCTTTTCTCCGATAGTTTCTATTTCATCACCAACATTAATCCATTTACCAACTTCTGTAGAAGGAACATAGCAGTTTACAGTTAAATGATAATGGTGTCCGTATTCTTTTAACAATGAAAATTCCGATAATGACGCAGCACGGTGTCTTGCGAAAGTTTTCGGAAAGGCGTGAATCACTTCCCCGGTTTCGGGGTTTCGCGTTGGCACAACACACCTCGCCCTGGGACTCATCCCAAATGCAGTTACTTCACCAATCCTGAATTCAATTCCCTTTCCTCCAGCAGAAAATAAATGGTCTTCCCAAAAAGCTTCAACTCCGTCAATTTCAATCGTTGCCCGAAAACGCTTCCTGGTTTCTTCCAACGCAATGCCATCAAACCATTCAGAAATTGATTGCAAACTTGCCGTTGAAAGAATGGTTAAACCGCTTACGTCAGGAATGTCAATAAAGCGTCCTGTTTTATTTTGATGAAAGATAACAGGCGAACCAAAGAACCCGGACAAATAATTTTGAATTGCTGATTTTTCCTTTTGTAAATCAAATTGATTCCAGGTAGTTTCTTGTTGATGGCGAAATGAGACCATTCCATTTTCAAAATCAATCGTTGACCGTAAGCTGTGCACCATTGCATTTGATTTACCGATAATAAAATTGCCTTCTTCATCACTCATCGCAAATTCCCTGTCATGCAACAGGCAGCCGCCTTCCGTTATCATGGCCTTTTGCAATGAAACTCCATCCAATGACTTTATCGGGTAAATTGTTATAGCGCGGAGTATTGGTGTAACTTTTGTCATGATTTAATATTAGTAATCGTTTCCTGCAAATTTATATTTCGGAAATTTATAAATTAGTATTCTCATGCCGCTCATTGGTTTTTCCAATCTCCCGGTGGTACTGCTATCTCCAAAGTGTGGCAGGCAAGGCCAATCCGTTAAAAAAACAGATGATAACTTTTACCATATATGTAATTAATCACTTGTTGCATGTTATCTGCAAGCATCAAATATAGCAATGTGATTGAGTGATGCAAAAAGGAATGGATTTTGTTGGCTGGAGTTTGCTCGGCTACTATTGCACTGCATGGGCAGGTAAGGGAGAGCCCTTGTCATAGCGGGGAAAGAGAATTTATTTCTGTAATACTTTAAGCATAAAAAAACCTGCATCGTTTTTGACGCAGGTATGTTTTTTATAGTATGATCAATTAATCTGTAATCACTATCAGGTATTTTGATTGACTCCAAAATTTTTCAGGATTCGTAATACGCAAATTCGTAAATTTATCTTTGTCTTTGTCAAGGCTGAAGGCATCAGAGGGATGACTGGTAATAACCTTGGCATTCGACTTATCAATGGGAATAGAAAGCACCTGTGTGTAATCAATCTTGGTAAACTTGCTGTTATCAAAATCTCCGGTTAATACCGAAGTTTTGCCCATTCCTAAAATGCCACCTTTACGATCAATTACTTTTTTATCTTCAAGAGATTTTTTTGTACCCATTATATAATATGCTGTGTGCATCTGCTCGGTTTGATTGTCAATGGTTGATTTTTGTGCTGAATTAATTGCAGTTAAAGTGTCAACAGAAATTGATAAACGTTGTACCTCTAAATTAAGACCGTCTAATTTGGTATTAAGATCAACCAGTTCCGCATCTTTTGAAGCAAGCTGATCATTTAAACCTGACACCATTTTTTCAAACTGCGCAACCTTATTGCCTGAACTTTTTAGTTTCCTGTTCAGATCGGCAATCTTTTTACGATTGTCATCCATTAATTGATTAATGGCTGCGATATTATCATTAATGCGGTCTTTAGCAGTTTTTGATAACTCGCTTTTTCCAATCACACTTTGTGTAATAATATTCTGACGATGGGCAACTGAATCAAGATTTTTTTCCACCTCATTAAAATCCTGTAAGAATGAATTCATGGATTCTTCCTGTTTTGAAAGTACCTGGGACAAACTGTCCCGTTCACTTGATGCTTTATTATAATCAGGTTCGTAATTTTTACATGAGTAGATCATGGTTAATGCAATTGCTGCAACTATTATTTTTTTCATGCTCTGAATGTTTAAGAGTTTAACTTGTTTATTAATACTGATTATAATTAACCAGTTATTGGTTCTTATAAAAATTTGTGCCAGAAATTAGTTGTTGATTTTTTTACCTGTTTTATTTTTACACAAATGGCATGATGTTTATTGCTTTTCAATTAGAAATTATTATTCGTAAAATCGTAAAATCATGAAAAAACTAATTGTTGCAATCAGTGTTACATGTGTAGTATCCTTGTGTAATGCACAAACTCCTGTTAACAAGGACACAATTAAATTAGACAGTGCTCAAATAGAAAAGATATCGAAAATGCCTATGGACAGCATGCATCATACCATGCCCATATATCCAAAATCACCAAAGGACAGTTTATATAAGCCAAAAACAATTGATGATGCTGATCCTAAAAAACCAAAATCACCCAATCCGAAATTATAGATGAGGGATAAGGGATATTTAATCATCCATGTTTCCTTATTTGAATAAAAAAGAGACTGCCCTTTTTCAAAGACAGTCTCTAATTTTAACAACTGAACTCACTTAACTACTATTGTTTTCATCAATGTGTCTCTTTAACGCCATCCCGTAATCTTTTAATATGATCATGCGATTTTTGTAAAACAGTGCGTTGCCTGATTACAAATCCACGTGCATGAAACGGAAGGTCATTATCATTTAAAACATTGTCATAAACTTCAAGAGCGGCATCTTCTCCAAATTCGCACAACCTGATAACTGCCTTCATATCATGATTTGTTAAAGCTGTTTTGATATCCATCCATGCACGAAAAAATTTTCCTGCAAGGGTGTTGCCTTCTGTTGGTGCCCCACCATTATTAACTACTTCCGATATTAATTCACTCCGGTGCTGCCTGCTTTCATCTGCTAACCGGGCAAATAAAGCTTTCAATTCATGATTTTCCACTTCACTGTTAGCTTTATCATAACCTTCAATGCGGTCATTGTTAATTTCTATCAGGCTATTTAATAGCGACACCGTTTTTTCGTCATTGTTTCCCATGATGATATTTGAATTACTGATTTATCTAACTGCATAAAAAGATATGCCAGTTTCCTGATGGCATCATTATTTGATTCTTATAGTTCATGAATATCGAATATGAAATACAATTGAGTTCAGGAAAAATTGAAGCTATAGCCGGTGATGTAAAAAAAACTGCAGCGGCTGTTAATCTCATTTACGTTACCGATGCTGAACCAGGCATTAAAAGAATTAAACGTGGCGAAAGTTTTTTCTTTATTCTGAACAATGAAAAAGTGAGCGATGAAGGGCATTTGCAGCGTATCAGCAAGCTGGTAATTCCACCGGCATGGGAAAATGTATGGATATGCATAAAGGAGAATGGACATATACAATGCACCGGCACTGATTCACTGAAAAGGAAACAATATCGCTATCATCATTTGTGGAATAAGCTGAGAAGTCAAACCAAATTTTTCAGACTGATAGAATTCGGGGAAGCACTTCCGCAATTGAGAATTCAATTAGAGAAAGATATTGCACAAAAAAATTTAACTGAGGAAAAGGTTCTTGCTACGGTAATCAGTCTTATGGAACGTACTTATATAAGAGTAGGTAATTCTTCTTACGAAAAATTGTATGGCTCGTATGGGCTAACAACTTTAAAAGATAAGCACGTTAAAATTGAAGGAAATAATTTAAGCTTTTCATTCAATGGCAAAAAGGGCGTTCATCATAATATTTCTTTGAAAGATAAACGCCTTGCAAATATTGTTAAACAATGCAGGGATATACCGGGAAAGGAATTATTTCAGTATAAGGATGAGGACGGAAATTTCAAATCAATTGATTCAGGAAAAGTAAATGCCTATATTCAAAACGTTACCGGAAAGGATTTTACTGCCAAGGATTTCAGAACATGGGCAGGAAGCATAAATGCATTACAGGCATTTATGGAAGCTGAAATTGCTGAGACTGCTGCTGAGATAAAAAAGAAGATCGTTGAAGTGCTTGATTATGTAAGCATGCGCTTAGGCAATACACGTACTGTTTGCAAAAAATATTATGTGCATCCTCTGCTTATTCAACTTTATGAAGATAAAAGTTTGCATGCCGTGATAAATAAACACAAAGAAATTGAAGAGGTCGAACAGCTTAGTAAGGAAGAGCAATTGTTATTGAGGATTTTGAAAGCACATTAAAAAAAGGTTGGGGAATATTGAGTTCAATTGCATAGTTTTATTTTTATCCCGATAATTATCAGGATGGTTGCTGAAAGTAGAATAAATAATTGATGGGTATTCCGGCTTAAAACGGATAACCTATAGCTATGCTTAACACTAAGTTGTCTTTACGCCATGTGGGGCTGCCTAAATTTATTTCATTTAAAACCCACCTGCTGTTTTCGGGAAGCCAGGGTTTTCTGAAAGGGGCGGCAAGGTCAAACCGCAATACAAAAAATGAAGCATCTGCCCTTAGACCAATACCGCCACCTACTGCAAGTTCTTTATAGAAACTTGAAAAGGCAAAAGGTTGTGAATCAACTTCAGGAGTAGCTCTTAGCAGCCACACATTACCGGCATCAATAAAAACTGCTCCTCTTAAAATGCTGAACAGGTTACAACGGTACTCTGCATTCCCTTCAATTTTAATGTCGCCACCTGTTTCCAGATATATCGTACTAAGATCGGCCTGAGGTTCTAACGTGCCCGGCCCTACAGAATTAATTTGAAATGCACGGATGCTGTTAGGTCCCCCGCTAAAAAATCTCCTGGTATAAGGAAGTGTGGATGAATTTCCATAAGCAACACCTGTGCCTGTGTATAATCTGAATGCAAATTTACTTTTTGAAGTAAGGTTAATGTAGTCTCTTATGTCTAAAGTAAAGCGGGCAAACTGTGAATAAACTGAACCGGCAACGCTGAGCGGATCTTCAGATGAAGCGGTTTGATTGCTGACGACTTTTTTGAAGAGCGAAAGTGCATTGCCCGATAGTTCAGTGGAAGTGATGAAGTAAAGCTGATTTTTTTGAAAAGGAATCACTTGCTCATTATACGTAAATGTATATAAAACGCCTGCTATGAATTGCTCTTCATAACTTGTTTTCAGAAACGGGTTAGCCTCAAGCAGGCTGTTAAATTCAAGAGTCTTTTGAGATATTGATGTTAAATTAATGTTTACTATATTTAATTCATGCTCTTTTTTAATATCCGGCTTCCACTTATATCCAAAGGTGTATATTAAAGACCGCTGATTAAAGTAGCCGACCCTTTTCAAATAGGTATAGCTCAGTGAAGTTTTTGTTTTTGGAATATAAAAGCTGGTTGGATTTTTTATTTTGAAAGGAACAATAAACCGTGGCACATATAATTCAACCATTGGATTAATTTCATAAGAATATAGATTCTTGTATTTACCGGTAAATTGGGTTTCTACCGATCCGTTTAAACTGAAGCTTAATAGCTCTGCACCGCCAAAGGCATTCTTGTTGCGATAATTCAGATTAAGGTTGGGGCCTATAAAGTCGTTTGATTTAGATACTAAAGTAAGCGCAGTTCTGAAAGTGTATTTCGGTAATGGAGTTAACAAAATCCGTGCATCTAAAAATCCGGGATGTGCTGAATCGCTTTCGGTAAACTTTACATTTACATATTTGAAATTTCCCATCGTCATCAGGCGATTCAATGTCATGCTATGCAACTTCCGGCTATATACTTCATTCTTCCTGATAAATTCCGACCTTAAAATAACCTTCGTCCTTATCTTTGATTCACCTATGAAAATTACATCATCTACTATTGATGTGTCTTTAGAAATTGTATCATCCACCTGCTGCAATGAATAATCAGGATCAACATACACATCGTTCATCCTGTAAATCAACATGGCCTTGTAAGGCGTTTCATCCTTCAGCGAAAGCGTAAGATCAACAGTTTGAAGACGAAGATTTGTATCGGCTTTAAAAACAAGAAAGTCAGGATTGAAATAAAAATATCCATTCTCTTTTAAAACTGCATCAATTCTTTCGCGTTCATTTTTTAAAACCTGCAGGTTATAATCATCGTCCGGATGAATCAAAGATTTTTTAGAATTATCTCTTATAAATTCACTTAGCAAATCATCATCAGCAGGAAAATGTATTGCACTTATTTTGAAAGGTGCATGAACAGCACAGGTATAAATAATATGAGCAGTTTTTTTCTTTTCATCAATCTGATAGGCAGTGATGTTATCAAATATCCCCAAATTAAAAAGTGCGGCATCAATATACTTTGCAGTTTGTGCAGGCTTTACCTGGCTAATCAAAACAGGAGGCTCGCCAAGTTTATTCTTTACCCATTTTTTGAATCCTTTTTTTGCTGAATCGCCTGCAATAAAATAAAACCACAATTTTGGACGCATGCCAAGAAACTTTTTATTTGGCTTTGGACGCACTGCTAATTCAGCAGTTTTTATGATGGATTTTTTATGTTTTATTTTTTGCGTGGATTGCAGTTTGATTGTTGCACCGGTATATAATTTTTCTCCGTCTTTAAGAAAGCGCGTACCTGTGCATGATGAAAAGATCACACAAATAATCACATAAATAAATTTTCGAAAATCTTTTCTATGCATTTTACTCGTCATCCTTTTTTCTTACCGGTGATTTGAACAGTTCATTCCATTTTTCAAAATCCCTTATGTAAATAATACCTGCACCTGTTTCAACCAACTGTCCTTCTATAGGATCGTTATAAACATTTTGTCTGAAACACTTAACACGATAACGACCATCTTCAGTAATCTTATATTCCAGCGACACATCACCGGTTAAATCAGTGAGGTTATTCTGTTTCGCATATTCACCTTCAACATCCACAGTGCCGCCAACCTGTACAATAAGCCTGTCATTAAATAATTGTTTGCGAACTGCAATATCAACTTGCGTTCTTCCTTCGGCTGCACCCGTTGTGTAATCATCGTACGACTGAACATCAAAGTTGAGTTCAACACCCGGTAACACTTTGGAGGTAAGTTGATTTAGCTGTGCACTTAAAAATTTACCTACACTGGTTCGCGCAACGGATGAAATGCCACCATCAGTAGTTTCAAGAGGATTTTCCTGCACAAAACGTCCTAACACTAAAAGCGCAAATACCTGTTTGTTAAGAAGAGAAGGATCTTCGTTAAGTTGCGCAAGCTT
>JBDTRM010000075.1:0-2132 GCA_039931675.1 Bacteroidia bacterium
CAAGTACGAACAGCCCGGTTTCAAACCCCAATTATTTTTTACTTCGTTAATCCCTGAGGACGTTATGTGCAATGCTAACAGCTAAGCCGAATAACATTGCTAACAGCAACAGACAGACATAAAACAATCATGAGAAAAACTTTGCTGATAGTTTTCACTTTTGTTTGCACAGCGACTTATGCTCATGAGGACATTAGAATTAGTATTAACAAAGGCAATGTTCATTTCGAATATTTAATGGGTTGGGAGCAGTTTGAAATAAATCATAAGATAGATATTCTTCTTGAACTTTCAACTAAACTTTTAATATCAAAGGGTTACAACGCCACACCTTTTTACATTTACTTCAGACACGATTATACAAAAAGAGATACATCGTATTATGCCTTGGGTTTCGGTGAATTTTCATATTGGGACTATGAGAAAACTAAATCAAAAGATATAGTAACAACAGGTCTAAAATTAATTATTCGTGACAGAGGTTTTGATATTAAAGAGATGCTGAATTTGATTAATTCAGCTTTGATGAATATAAATATTATAAAGGCAAATCAAAAACAACTTATAATAGACCTACATAGTAATGACAATGGAGTATTACAATACGATACACTTTACACCATATCATCAGACCTTGTAAAAAAATTTCTTAATTCAAAAGATACAACAATCGAAAGATTAATGAACGAGAAAATTTATCGCAACTACAAACCTATAAGAAGCGGTGTAGATACCATTGATTACTATTTTCAAAACGATAAATTCCATTTTTATGATACAAGAGACGAGGAATGGGTAGCAGGAGACTATGTGAAAAATCAAAATTATGGAAAGAATATTTTAGATGTAAACAACATTCTTGAAATCTTCGGTAGTGACAATGACGGTCATTTTGTTTTTATTGATGACAGTACTTTTTATTACCTTCCATTGAACGGAGATAAATTTAGAGGACCATTTAAAGTAGATAGTGTCAGAGCGGGAAGACCTCCAACCCGTAAATATTATCATGAAAATCAACCAATAAATAGATTTACGTTGTTCTTTGATAATTATCGTTTTTATAATAAAGCACTATTTTTTCCTGATAGCAATTTGGTTATTTCCAACTTTGACAAGATTGAAGACGATTTAATTAATAAATTAATTGGTAAGGAAGATATTAAGTGGGAGGAGCACACAAGCAATACAAGACCTAAGAAAGAAGACGACAAAAATAATGTTGCGCATTTTATTCTCTTGACAATTTTAGCAGTTAGTATTGTGCTTAATTTATATTTGTTGAGCAGAAAACGAAAATGACAACAACGCAAGCGAATAAAGTTTGTATTTAACTTGCACGGAATCAGTTCATGCACAGAGAAGCACTGCACATAACATAAAGATTAACGAAATAAAAAATAATTGGGCATTGAGAACAAGTACAAACAGTGGTGTTTCAAACAAACAGTTGAACAAGTACGAGCAGTTGTGTTTCAAACCCCAATTATTTTTTACTTCGTTAATCCCTGAGGACGTTATGCGTCATGCTTAAAGACTCCGTTAACTCAAACATTAAAGTATTAAAATAAACTATATAACATGAAAAAGATAATCCATCGAACAGTTTTAAAATTTACCTTGTTATTTTTATTCTCATTTTTTATTCAATATTCCTTTGCTCAAATTCAAATGGATTCAACACAAAAAGTAAATCAAGAAAATGAACAAGTATTTAGTATTGTAGAAAATATGCCAACGTATAAAGGCGGTGAGAAAATGCTTGCTGAATTTTTAAATGCTAATTTAAAAGGAAACTGTATGGATAAAAAATCTTTTTTTCAATTAGAAGTTATGAAAGATAGTACTATAAGCAGTGTTAGGTATTTAAAAAAGAGCGCAGAGTGTGACGATGAAATAGTTAATCTTTTGAAGCAAACAAATGGCAAATGGATTGCTGGCACTCAAAATGGCCATGTATGCAATGTTTATCAAGTTATAACCGTAAAGTATTTAAAAGGAAATAAAGTTAATGTGGGAATTGGAATAAACCACCAACTGAATTAATTTTGGTGAGGGAGACTGCCAAAGCACAGTAGCACGAACGCATAACATAAAGATTAACGAAATAAAAAATAATTGGGCATTGAGAA
>JBDTRM010000076.1:0-5852 GCA_039931675.1 Bacteroidia bacterium
ATTAGGCCTGCCGCTAGCGTTAATCCTGAGCCAGGATCAAACTCTCCATTGTAAAGTTTGTTTTTGTTCCAATCGCTTGGAACGTTTGCTCTGGATTTGTACTCTTAATTGTTCCGATTGAAATCGGAACGGCTTGTTATTTCCATTAAACTCTTCAAAGAACGTTAAGCTAAATATATTGTAATTATTGAGCTATCAATTTTTATTTTGGGGCTGCAAATGTAGCCCTGCTTTTTTAATCTCCAAATCTTTTTTGAAAAACTTTTAAAGATTTTTATGGGGGGATTTGTTTAAAAGAACTACCTGTTATTTTTTTAACGGGGGCGCAAAAGTAATCAGGTTTATTTAATGTGCAAGTGTTGATTGAAATTATTTTTGAAAATAATTGTTTGAACCAAGATGAAAGGATTGCAGGACTGCGCCTGCAAAGAGGATGATAGGAGAGCATCTGATACAATTGCGCGCAAGCGTGGAAAGCGTGGTAAACTTTCGGAAAGTTGAAGGAACTTTCCGAAAGTGCCGTTATGATTACAATGCATTAATTTTTTTAAACGAACTAAAGTTCGTTGTTACAGGCTTACGCAATTGTGTTGTCGTTCTTGAAAACATTGACAAGGTGAAGGAACTTTGTCAAAGTTGGAAAGCTCCTTTATAAGTTTTACAGGACAACAATATTCATAAATGTTTCATCGTATTGTATTCAAATTTTAAAACATAATGCTATGAAGAAAACTTGTCGTCTTGTCATCCTTGCGATGGCAATCAGTTTCACCGCATTTGCACGTTTCACTGAAACGAAAGCAACACTTTATTTCGCAAGTAACTCAGCTACATTAGAACGCAACGAAACTCAGAAGCTTCTGGAATTGATCAGTCAACTGAAAAATTCAAAAGTATATGCTGAGATTATTATTGATGGTTACACAGACAAAGACGGCAGCAATGATTTCAACCTGCGACTGTCTGAGCAAAGAGCAAAGATTATTACGAAGGTTTTTGTGGATAACGGAATATCGAGGGAACTGATCAATGAAAATTATTTCGGTGAAAGAAAGCCCGTTAGTTCAAACGAAGTGGCAGATGGCAAAAGCAAAAACAGGCGCGTGGAAATTTTGTTGCGGCAATATGAGTTTTCAAATACTGCTGAATTGATGAGTGCATTGAACATGGATACTGTTGAAATTTTTATCGTTGATGCATCCCAACCCATTGATATTAAAGCAAAGCATGGCACAAGGTTTACGATGAATGCAAATTGTTTTATGACTGAATCGGGAAAGGAGTTTGATATAAAGAAGGTGAGGCTTGAAGTGCGTGAAATAAAAACTGTACAGAATGCCATTGCCAACAACCTGCTTACGCAAAGCAGCGAGGGTGTGTTGCAATCGGGCGGCATGTTTAAAATTGATGCATATAGCAGTAACGAAAAACTGAAGTTAAAAAAAGGATGCAGCTATGGAGTTGCCATTGCCAACAGCAGTTTAGTGCAAGGCATGAATGTGTATAATGCAGGGAATGTAAACAATGGTTTAATGCAATGGCAGAAAACAGAAAATGTTTTCAAGCCGGTAAAACAATTCAAAGGTGAATTGCCATCGGTAAAGCTTGATGAAAAGATTATTCAATCGTGGAAGGCAAAATCTGTTGGCGATGCAAGCAAAACAGATTACAAACCAAATCTCCCGCCAAGGCCTATGGCTCCTTTTTATCCTATAAAACCAAACAAACCCGTAGTATTTAAACCTGAAAACTGGATTTACAGCATACCGTGGTACAGGAGAATTTTTATGAGCCATGAACGTGAAGTAGCTTATGTTGCGAAACGACATAAGTATGATTTAAATAATTATGAGGAGCGTTTGGAGTATTACAATCAATCATTTGAGAAATATAAAATTGATACGGCACTTTTTAAATCGAGGTACCAGGCTTACTTAGTGCAGCTTGGCAATTATCATGAGCTTGCACGCAAGCAGTACGAACTTTATATGCAATATAAGCTGACTACTTACGAGCCTGATATGTTGTATGCATTTGAGCAGGGCAAGAAAAAACTTATGGGTTTGAACGCTTCTAAAAAACTATACACCGACCCGGCACAAATAGTATATACCGAAATGCGAAACTATATGACTGTGAAGGTAAACCAGCAATCGAATGTGGAGCGAAGCGCTTACCGCAATTCGTTTAACAAGTTGATGATGGATGAAAACCCTGAGTTAACATTGCCGCAGGTGAATGCACAATACGAGCAGTCAATGAACCGGCTACTGGATCAGTATTACGAGCAAAACATATCGGCAACTGCCCCAACAGCGTATTTCAAAGAAGCGATGGCCGACAAGATGGAAGCCGATGTTGCAAAAGGAATTGCCGATCCCGCCAATTACAAATATTATTACCAATCGCAATTGGATGAAATGGGCTGGATTAATTGCGATCGCTTTAATGATATACCTGTGAGCGAGATGCGTAAAATACAGGTGCCCGATTTTGCCATGAAGGACAAAAACGTGTATGTGGTGCTGAATGATATTGGCAGCAACATGATTATGTATCCCGAAAACGGTTATTATGTGGCACGTATCCCGAAAGGTAAAAGTGTTACGGTGCTTGCCGTAGGTATAAATGAAAATAACCAGCCTGCTGTTTCGAAAAAAACATTGTCGGTGGAGGGTAACCAGGTTGTAGAAATGAGTTTCAAAAACGTGAGCCTGAAGCAGCTTATGAATGAGATAAAGACCTTGTGAAGATTAACCGAAATTGTTTTGCCCATTTTTTTGGTTTTAGAAATCCCCTGGCGTTTATGATGCAGGGGGTTTCTTTTTTGGAGGAAGAATAAACAGTAAAAGGGCAACTGCAAGTAAAGGGCAATCACAAGCGATTGCCCCTACCTTACTACAATAATCTTTTTTGTTTCAATAAAATCTGCTGTTTGAACACTTACAGCATAAACCCCTTGCGAAAAATCTTTTGTATTGATTATTGTTTTATCAGATAGGGTAGTGGTGGTGTAAATTATTTTACCTGTAATATCGGTGATGGTTATTACGTGTTTTTTATTGCTGTTTGTTTTGATGGTCAGGTAATCGGTGGCGGGGTTGGGGTAGAGGGTAATGTTGTTAATTGGGGTTTGCTCTGCGAGGCCTGTGGTGCCCGTGCTATCTAATTTCACTATAAATATATCTGATCGGTTGCCATTAGGATTAGCATTTGTTAAAGTCGTGTTTCCAAAAGTAATGATAGGACTTTGAAAACTTCCTGTGATAAATAAACTTCTATTTGTATCTATTGCAATGCCTTCACTTACTCCAAATCCCCCTAACGCGCTTTTTGCCCAAACTGCATTACCTGACGTATTATACTTAACAACATAAAAATTACTACTTGTAATCGCCAAAGTAAAGGTGTCAAAAGCAATGGTGGGGCTTTCAAAATAACCTGTTACATATGAATTCCCATTTACATCTACAATTAGACTATTGCCATTATCATTGTTAATACCCCCTACCCCTTTCGCCCAAGCTACATTACCTAACGAATCATATTTTACAATAAAAATATCCTCATCACCTCCATTTGCTAATGAATCATTGTCAAAAGCAATTATTGAACTATCAAAATAACCTGTGAGGAATGAATTACCATTTACATCTACAGCAACACTGTATCCAGCACCTGTACCTGCAGCGCCTTTCGCCCAAGCTACATTACCAGATGAATCATATTTTACTATAAATAAATTATTGGCAATTCCACCTGTATTAATTAAAGGGTAGTTGTCAAAATGAACGGTATCACTGTGAAACAAACCAGTAATATAGGTGTTTCCATTTATATCCACAGCTAAATGGTAAGCATAGTCGTCAGCTACACCTCCTGCGCTTTTTGCCCAAATTACATTACCAGATGAATCATATTTTACAATAAAAATATTCCACGACCCTACATTTATTAAAGTGTCGCCATCAAAGGAAATTGTTGAGCTATTAAAGTTTCCTGTGATATAAAAATTCCCTATATCATTAGCAGCAGTGCCAAAGCCAATGTCACTACCAGAACCTACTGCACTTTTCGCCCAAACTATATTACCTAATGAATTATATTTTACTACAAAAATATCACTACCACCTGTATTCGTTAAAGTATCAATGCCAAAAGTAATAGTAGGACTTATAAAATATCCTGTGATATATGTATTACCGTTAATATCAACAGCAATGCTATAACCACGATCATTACCAGTACCTCCTGAACTATTTGCCCATACTACATTACCTGAAGCATCATATTTAACGACAAAAATATCTTCACCACCAACATTTAGTAAAGGAAAAGTGCCAAAAGTTATTGTGGGACTTTTAAAAGACCCTGTTACATAAGTATTTCCGTTGACATCAGAAACTATGCTGTTTCCCCAGTCATCATTACTTCCCCCTGCACTCTTCGCCCACGCCCAGGCTGGCGCCTGCGCCTTCGCTTCCTCATAAATAAAAAACACCGACAACAGGATAATTAATAAACCAACTTTTGTTTTCATAATATTTTTTGTTTTAATGGGATTAAAGGTAGATTTATTTTTAATGCAAAAACCCGCAAGGTTTTAAACTTGCGGGTTTGAATTAAGCTGATTTGTCAAGTCGCATTTCTTTTCTGTCATCCCGCTAAGGGGATTTGTCAAGATGCATTTGCTATCTGTCATCCCGGTAAGGAGATTTGTCAAGTTGCGTTAGTTTTTTGTCATCCCGTTAAGGTGATTTGGCAAGTTGCCTTCGCTAACTGACATCCCGCTAAGGAAATTAGTCAAGTCGCGTTAGGTTTTTGTGAAAAATCTAACACGGCTTGACAAATCATGTGTTAATGATACTAATTCACTGTAATCTGAAACACCTGGCTTACTCCCTGTGGCACATCATGAATGCTGAGTTCATGAGTAAAATAAGCTTCATCACCTATTGCCAATCCATCCAGGTGGGTATGTGCGGCACTGGTTCCTCTCAATCTTGTCCATGCAATTCCATCGGGCGAATAGTTCCAGTTATGCACACTATGGGCTGGTCCGCCTTCGGCAGTTAAAGATACATCGCCCGGCATTAATCCGTGTTCAGCCTTAAACTCATGCTTTTGATTAATGGTCATCTGTTTCACCCTAAAGCCTCCCGACTCTATGATTACGATAGCATTGGCAATATCCGCATTAGCGGCATTCTGAAACAGGCTCATAAAAGATTTTAACCCGTTATGCAGCGGTACGTAGTTAACATCTCTTACGGGCCCTGATATTGACGCTATATAAGCGGCCAGGTTGGCATTGGCTGTTGCGATAACCGGTGCAGAGATAGTTACATAGGCATTGGCGGTGCACCCTAAGATTACCTCGGCTGCGCGGTCTCTGCGGCCATTATAGTCACCGGGCATGTCGAGCACTGCCGTAACTGCATGTATTGGCGTAGGCATCGACATTAAAATAATAACGTAACGCGGGTGCGTTTTCGAGTTTTGCTGCTTCGCGAAGCTGCGGTTCTTGCGGGTGTTGTGGATGATGATTTTCTTTTTCATAGTTTTTAGTTTTGAAAATTAAATGATTGTGTTATTTTTTACAAAGGAAGAAAAGTAATTGATAGTGGAAAGGCTTATTGGGTAAGATGGAAGGAGGTTAACCAGTAACTATACTTTGATTGGGATAAAACAAGCACAGGTGAAAACCTTATCCCGTTACCAGTTTGGTGCTTGCGACTTGACTGCTTCATAAATAAAAAATCAGGAGAGCATGGAGTGGCGCTGTTATTTTATTGATGCGTTAGCCTCAAAATCATAAAGTGTTTTTCTGCGCAGGTCGAAGTAGCCGTTCC
>JBDTRM010000077.1:0-59416 GCA_039931675.1 Bacteroidia bacterium
TCAACCAATGACGGAAGCAATCCAAGAGCTAACGTAACCGAATATAATGGCATCTTATATACAACAACTTTTTCGAGCGGTATAGGAACAACGGCTAAAGGCGCTGTTAATACCGGACACAACGGAAGCGGCAATGGAAGCTACGTTTTATTTAACGGAACCACTGATGGTGCAAATCCTTATGGAGGGCTTATGAATGCAACAAATGGAATGATGTATGGAACCACTTTTACCGGTGGCACATCAGATTCAGGAGTGGTTTATCAATTTAACCCTAACCTGAATACCATTACTAAGCTACATGACTTTTTGTCTTTTGACGGTGGGAATCCTATTGGAAATCTTTTGGAGGTTTGCGGTAAGGCGCCATCACAACCGGGTACTATATCCTTAACAGGCGGCAATGCTAAAGTATGTCCGGGAGAATCGCGCACTTACAGTGTGCCTGATGATATTGGCGCTACATTTTATTATTGGTCAATAACAACAGGTGCTACTATATCAAGCGGACAAGGAACCAAACAGGTTGTTCTTTTATTCGATAACAGTTTTATTGCAAGTTCTGTTACACTAAGTTGTACTGCGCAAAATGACTGTGCTTCAAGCACACCCCGGACGCTCACCATATCAAGAAACAATCCGGTTTCAACTATTACTCCTTTAGGATCTACAACATTCTGTGCAGGCGGCAACGTTGTGCTTCAGGCAAACAGCGGAACAGGAATAACCTACCAATGGAAGCAAGGTGCGAATAATATTGCAGGAGCTACAACGCAAAACTATGTAGCAACAACTACAGGAACCTATAAGGTAGTAGTTACAAACACTATCGGATGTTCAAAGGCCTCAATAGGCTTAGCCGTTACCGTAAATTGCAAATCAGGTAATGAGGAGAACAAGGCAGGTGGTCTTGTCATTTATCCCAATCCTGCCGTAGAAGAAATAAATTTGATTTATGATGCTTCCTCCATGGAAAATTATGAAGTAGAAATTCTTGATTTAACGGGCAGGATTATGTTGAATAAGAAAGGAGTTACAGTAACCGGAACCAACAATATCAAATGCGATTTGAATGATTTTACAAATGGCATTTATATTTTGAAGTTGCAAAGTGATTCAAAAACATTTGAACAGAGAATTGCAAAGCAATGAACTTGTTTTGACATTTTAATGAAGCTTGCTTAAAACCCAAGTTCCAGTGGTAACTGCACCTCAACCAAGGTGCCGATCGGTAGTTTAGCTTCATCATACAAATCTTTCAATGCAACAAAAGCTTTAGATTTTTTTACCCGGTTGATAATGTCAATGCGCTCGTTGGTAATTTTCATGCCGAGCGACTTATGTTTTTCTTTTTGCAATGATGATTTCATTTCAGTTGCTTTCTCTCTTCCTATGCCATTGTCTTCAACCAAGCATTTTATCATCTCTCCGTTTTTGGAAATATTAATTGTGATGTGCCCTCCGCTTTCTTTATGCAACATACCATGCCATATTGAGTTCTCAACAAATGGTTGAAGTATGAGTGGAGGAATTAAAGTATTCTCCGCATCAATATTTTCATCAACATCAATTGAAAAAGAAAATTTATTATTCATACGCGCTGCTTCTAACTCCATGTACAAACCCAATGCTTCCAAATCACTTTGCAAAGGCACTTCCTCAAAGTTTGAGTTTTCCAAAATCAGACGCATGAGCCTTGAAAATTTTATCAGGTATTCGGATGCCTGTTCACCCTTATTCTGTTGAATGAAACTATGAATTGAATTAAGCGAATTAAAAATAAAATGAGGGTTCATTTGAGAGCGCAGTGCTTTCATTTCGGTTACTGAAATTTGTTTTTCAAAAGTTATTTTCTTCCTGTGATTGAAAGAATAAACAAGCAGGAATGAAAAAATTCCAACAATGCCCACCCCACCAAGCGTTGCATTTTTGATTAGTTTTTGCCTTTGGATTTCGGCAGACGCAAGTACACTTTTTTTATCTGTCTCTGCTTTAGTTGCTGCTTCCTTTTTATCGAACTCATATTGCATGGCAGTTTGGGTAAGCTTTTTATCCTTCTCCATATTAAAAACAGAATCTTTGATCGATGCATAAACCTTATAACTCTCCAACGCTCCTTTAGTATCTCCGATCAAAGTCTGTATATCACTTAATTTTTCATAATCTTGAAGCAAACCATTCAAATCTCCGATTTCCTTCTCTATTACTATTGCACTATCGCAATAGAGTTTTGCATGTTGCAAAGCATTGGTTTTATTGCCGGAAAAAAGTTTATTCAATTGTCTTGAAGCAATAGAATTTCCACTGGCTGTTGCTATGCATAAATAAGTAAATCCAATATTGCCAAGGTTTACCGCTATTCCATTTTTATCTCCCAATTCTTTCTCCATCTCTAATGCCTTTAAATAATATTCCAATGATTTGAGATAATCCTTTTGGTCATCATAAACAATTCCAATATTGCAAAGGGTTGCAGCTATTCCAATTTTGTCCCCCAATTCCTCATAGAGTTTTAATGACTTAAAATTAAATTCCAAAGCTTTGAGATATTCCTTTTGGGCAATATAAACATTTCCAATATTGCCTAAGTTTCTTGCAATTCCCAACTTCCTCCCCAATTCTTCAAATATTTTTATTGCCTTCAAAAAATATTCCAATGCTCTTGGGTAATCGGATTGGTCTCTATAAATGCTTCCAATATTACCAAGGCTTACGGCAATTCCATTTTTATCTCCCAAATCTTCATTGAGTTTTAATGCCTTTAAACCATAGTCTAATGCTTTTGGGTAATCGGATTGGTCCAAATAGATATTTCCCAGGACGATGAGTACTTTCGCTTTTCCATTTTTATCTCCCGATTCTCCAAACATCTTTAATGCTTTCAAACCATATTCCAAAGCTTTAGGATAATCGGATTTAATCCAATAATTAAGTGCCATCCTACTATTAGCATTAGCGGTTCCATTTTTCCAATTTAGTTTTTCAGCAAGTGCCAATCCTTGCTTTCCATATTTTATTCCTTCTATAGGATTTATTGAATAATAAATAGAACTAAGGTCAACTAGTAGTTTCACCTTGTTGGTATCCTCTTTCGATGATTGAAGCAAGGTTTTCAAACTATCAATCTTATGCTCATCCTGCGAATAACATTTTTGTGAAAACGGAAATGCCATCAGTATGAAAACCGTGATGGAAAAATAATTCAGAAGCGTGCTGTTCTTTTTCATAACAAATATTTTTTTGAAGAAGTGAGGATTAACTCAAACCTATAAGAAAGTAATGAAATGGTTTAATAGTTTGTTGTGAAAGTATAAATTTTCTCACGGTTAATTATTTCGCGCGATTGTATCGCGTGTATTCCATCTTCATTCGCCAACCATTTTCTTTCACTTTACCGCCTAATTCTAATCCCGAAACTGCTTATGCTAATTCTGCCCGTTAACCCTGTAACAGGCAAATACTTTTGGTGCATAATTCAAACAAAAACTACAAAATAAAATGAACCCATTCTCCAAAATTCAAAAAATTGTTTCAAAAATTGTGATAGGCTTAACATGTCTTATTCAATGCTATTCTCAAAACGTAAATGCACAAAGCGTAGGCATTGGTGCAACCACGTTTACACCTTCGGCTAATGCAATGCTCGAAGTGCAATCTAATTCAAAAGGAATTTTAATTCCGCGGATGACTGATGCTGAACGTGTTGCAATGGCTCCCACAACAGGTGGCGATTATGGTTTGTTGGTTTATCAAACCAATACAATAAGTGTAACAAATACCGCAGGCTATTGGTATTGGGATGGCACTGCATGGATAAACATTGGAAGTGGCAATGCAACTAATAACGGATGGAATATTGATGGCAATGCAGGAACAAATCCTAACATAAATTTTATAGGTACTAGTGATGTAAATGATTTTGTAATGCGCACAAGCAACCTTGAACGCGTGAGGATTAATTCGTCAGGCTACGTTGGAATAGGCACAGTATCTCCAACTCAAAAACTAAGTGTGGCTGGAGGAATAAATGTTGATAACGATGAGTCAAATTATGGTACTTTATCTAGTGCACTTTTATTTGGTGGTGTAAGTACCGGGGTAGGAATTGCATCAAAGAAATCTCCCGGTTTCAACCGTCATGGTTTAGATTTCTATACAGCAAACACCAATCAAATGAGTATTACTCAATGGGGTAAAGTTGGTATCGGCACATCGCTGCCTGCTGATAAACTAACAGTATTAAGTGATGTAAATAATTATGGTATTTCAAACACTGATGGCACTCATATACTCTCCACTTTTCTGGGTGGTGTTGGCGATGGTTGTTACCTCGGTTCGCAAACAAGTCATAATTTATATTTCTACACTGGAGGTGGTTCAGCACAAATGAATGTAGCTACAAATGGCAATGTTGGAATCGGAATAGGCTGTGCAACACCCTGGCAAATGCTTACTGTAAATAATGGAATATGTGTTGACAACAACAACTCAAATACAGGTTCACCAGCTAATGCACTTTTGTTTGGCGGTGCAGGTACAGGCACAGCAATAGGTTCAAATCGAGTTGGAGTGGTTAATGCGTATGGTTTGGATTTTTATACAAATTCACTAAATCGAATGTGCATTAATAACGGTGGTGTGGTGGGCATTGGTACGGTTACACCAGCAGCAACACGTTTACATGTTTACGACCCGAGTGTAGGAACAGTTCGTGTCGCAGTTTTTCAAAACAATAATGCAATGGGTACTGAAGTACAGGTAGGCAGTATAGAATACCTACATGATTATTCAAGCACCACTGATTTTAATAATGGCGCAAACTCACTTGGTCTTTCTATAAATTATGCAGGTAGTACTGCTTATTCCTTACAGGTTGCTGCTAACTCCGCAGGTAAACCTACAAGCGGTTCATGGACCATTTCTTCTGATGCAAGGCTAAAAGAAGATGTTCACAGCTTTAAAGATGGTCTTGACGTGTTGCGCAAAATTAAGCCGGTTTACTTTAAATATAATGGCAAAGCAAAAACTCCGAGGGAATATGGCATAGGTGTAATAGCCCAGGAGATTAAAGAAGTGGCTCCTTATACCGTTGGAACTTTTGAATACCTGCCTGATGAAAACGACATCAACAGTGTTGAGCAATATTACAATTACAATCCTGATGCTTTGCATTATATCAGTCTTAACGCTATTAAAGAATTAGATGAAAAGCAAAATAAAATGGCAGAGGTTTTTAAAAATATCAGCGATTTTGGTACAGCAAGTTTGAATGATGGTGAAACGCGCATCAACTATAATAATGATTTTACAAATAATTTAAATGGCAGTGTGCAACCAGTAGTAACGCTTACAACCTTAAATAGCGATGCCGCAATAACTATTGTTTCTCAAGATGCAAATGGATTCGTTGTAAAAATAATTTCAGCTAAACCCGTGCAGGCAAATTGGATAGCAATGGCAAAGGTGAAAGAAAACACTTTCGATAATCAAAAAGTCTATACTGAAAACGAAAGGAGCGATATGCTTAGCAAAGTTAAGTTGCCTGACCTGTCAATCCGCAACAAGCACAATATTGAAATGGAAGCAATGAAAAAGCAAAATGCATCGCAAGACACAATACCTGCAAAGAATTAAATATTTCATATTGATTAACTACAATACAAAAACATCAAAAAAATAATCAAAATGAAAACTTCAAAATATAATAACAGGGTTTCATACACAATGCAACTTATCTCCATTATCATTTTCCTCATGCTGGTAAATTTCGTTTCGCAAGCACAAGGATTAAAAAATACAGGCGCAGTAATCACCATCAATAATGGAGTTAATGTAACAGTTAACGGTGGTGCAGGAATTGGAAACTTTACCAATGCTGATTTTGGTGCTGCAACAGGAACAGTTGAAAACGCAGGTGAAATCTACGTTACAGGCGATTGGACAAATAACTCAGCGCAGCATGTTTTTAATGCAAGCAGCGGAGCAGTTACACTAAACGCAACCACACAATCAATCAACGGAACAACCATTACTTACTTCAATGATTTGTTTCTTGGCGGAAGCAGCACTAAAACTCTTGATGTGGATGCCTGGGTTGGCGGTGGATTTTCTGCTTCATCAGGAACATTATCTCTTGCTTCATCGCAACTTGATTTGAATACCCATACGCTAACAGTTACTAATCCATTACCAACTGCAATCACACGCAACACAGGTTTCATAATAAGCGAAACCAATGCAGCTTTTAATCCAAGCATAGTACAATGGAATTGCAGTGTGAATACCGGTAATTATGTTTTTCCATTCGGTTCATCACATGGCTATACTCCTGTTGGCATTACAAAAAACAGTGCAGATAATGTAAGTATCAGTGCATCAACCCGTGCAACAATTAATGATGATAACCTTCCATTGGCAAGTGGTGTTACACATTTAAATTCACCTCTGTTAGGTGGGCCAGGCGAAGTGCCTGTAGTAATTGACCGTTGGTATTATGTAAGTGCAACCTCACCGATTGATGTTGATATTGATTTTACCTATTCAGGCATTGAGAATACAACTACCTATTCACCCACCGGAACTTTCGGAATGCAAAATTGGACAGGCTTATGGCAACCGCCTGTTGGTTCAGGTGCCGGAGTATTAACAGGCACTGCAACGGTAAGCGCAATTTCGCAAACCATAGGTCCGATAAATAACAATTGGGTTTTGACAAATATACTTGCTCCGTTACCGATACAACTCATTTCGTTTGATGCAAAATGTGATGGGGATAAAAAAGTGATTGTAAAATGGCAAACGGCAACAGAACAAAATTTAAGCAATTACAATGTTGAACGCAGCAGCGATGGAATTCATTTTCAAACTTTGGCAACTGTACTTCCCCAAACCAATTTTACTGGTACAAAAAATTACAAATGGACAGATTATAATCCATTATCAACCACAGCATACTATCGCTTAAAAGAAAATGATATAAATGGCTCATCAACAATTTTCAAAGTTGCAGCAGTTGAAAGTTGTGATGGAAAAAATAATGAAACAGAAATTTATGCTTCAAGCTCCACCATTTATTTCAACATGAATACATCGGAAAATAATAATTGCGTGATAGAAGTATTTGATGCAGCCGGTAAAAAAGTGTTGAATAAAATAATGGCAATTGAAAACGGCACCAACAATTTTCAAATTGAAACAACACTTGCATCGGGAATATACTTTGTGAAATATCAAACAGGAAATGAAACCGGTTCACAAAAACTTCTTTTAAATAACTGAAGAAAAACTATCTCATCAGATAGTTGACTTAGGGCACTACTCACCTGCATCTTTGTTCAATCAATTTCTTTAGCAAAAACAATTAATCATTAACAATTAAAATCTTAAAAATTATGAAACAGAAAAAAAATCTTTTAACTATTGCAATATTTATTTGCATGACTACAATTGCAGCAGCGCAAACCGAATGGACTTCAAGCGGAAGTAATGTTTATTTAGTTACCCCGACAAACAATGTTGGAATTGGCACAACAAGCCCGACCACTTCACTGGATGTAGTTAGCAATGGGCAGCCGGCAATTACAGTCAGAACCGGTGGAGGTCCTTTTACTTCTTATCCGAGCTTAATCATTGACAGAAAAAACAGCACTCAAAAAACAATTTTAGAATTCCGTACTAATGGTATTGGAAACTGGAAATTGGGTTGTCCGCTGGGTAACAATGCGTTTAATATTTCAGATGCCAATGGAAATTCCGTTTTCTACATTGACCCTTCAACAAATAATGTGGGTATTGGTATAAGTGGCGCTTCGGCTTCTCTGCATGTGGCTTCAAAACTTGCCGGTGATGGAATATTAATTGACGGCACTCAGCCGTATTGCACCTTTAAAGAAACGGCAGGAATAGGTGCAGGTTTAAATTGGCGTGATGTGGGCAATGTTTCCAAAGGTTATTTCTATTATAACTATGGTGCGAATCAAATCAAACTTTCAAATGATGCATCTGGATCACGAAATGATTTTATTGTTAACTCAAGCGGAAATGTGGGAATCGGAACTGCAACTCCAGGCACAAAACTTCAGATAGAAGGAAATGAATATATTAATTATCAGACAAATAATTCAGGCTCTTTAGGGATAACAGCTTTAAATGCTACATGCAACAACACCGGAAATGCGGCCACCACTGCAGGATATTTTGATGCAACAGGAACCGGTGGGGCTGTTTATGGAGTTAAAACAAACGCACATGGAACCGGAACAAATTATGGAGTTTATGGAAATGCAATTTCTGCATCAGGCAATTCAGCCTATGGACTTTATGGTTATGCATCCGGTCCGGGAACCAATTGGGCAGGTTTTTTTAAAGGAAATGTTCGGTTAGAGGGAACTTCAGGATATATTGGCTTTTATAATTCAACAAATGTCTATGTTGGATACATTCAAAATTCGAACAAGTCATTGGTGATTGGTTTGGATGCCTCTAACACAACAGGTAGTATAAAGTTTAATACAAATATCGGACAAGCTATGATCATCAATCCCTCAAACAATATTGGAATGGGAACATCTGCAATTCCAGCCGGATACAAATTAGCTGTCAATGGAAAAATAATTTGCACAGAATTGCAAGTTCAGCTCAAAAGTGCCTGGCCTGATTATGTTTTTTCAAAAGATCACATACTCATTCCTCTTGATGAATTAGAAAAACAAATTGATCAGGATAAACACTTGAAGGGAATTCCATCCGCTTGCGAAGTAAAAGAAAATGGAGGAATAGCAGTTGGCGAAATGCAAACTAAATTGCTGGAAAAAGTTGAAGAACTTACGCTATATGTTATTCAACTTAAAAAAGAAAATGATGAATTGAAAAAGAAAGATGATGAGATTTTGAATCTTATCAAAAAATAAAACTATAAACCAATAATTTTAATCTACTATGAAAAAGATTCTTCTAAAACATAAAAAAAGTTTTGCAATCATTGTATTAATGGCTGGAATGTTAATTGGAATTATAATTCCATTAACACCTTGTTATTCTCAAAACGAATTTCCTCAACAATCTTCATTATGCGGGGGTTACACAGTTAATTGGCCCGCTATACAAGAAGCAAGAAATTTTCGCTCGGACCCAAACAATCGCACACAAACACTTGCTCCATTTTTGATAAGAGTCTATTTTCATATCTGTAAATGTGATAATGGAACTTTTCCGGCAGTAACTGTCGAGCAAGTTAATAATGAATTTAATACATTATTAGCAGACTATGCATCCTTTAATGTTTGCTTCTTAAACGCAGGAATAGATTCAGTATATAATACCAAGCTGGATACAAACTTTCATGCAGACCCTAATGATCCGCTTCATGATAATCCTAACCTGTTTGACCCTTATCGCATTCCAGATTGTATTAATGTTTTTTATGTCTATGAAATTCAGGGAGCGAATTCTGCAAGTGGTGGTGGTATTGGAGGTGCAGCTATAGGGGGTATTCCAGGTACAATATGTCTTGTTTCGAGTGGCAATGTCGGACCATTTTCAACTCCATCTCATGGACAAACCACCTCTCATGAAGTGGGACACTGTCTGGGTTTGATTCATACATTTGAAAATTGCAATGGAGGATGTTACGAAGATATTGATGGCAGTAATTCAGTTTCTGCAGGTGATGGAGCATCAGACACGCCTGCTGATCCATTCTGTCATATCACAGATCCTGCACCAAGTTGTTTTAATGTTTCTACTATAATTCCTCAAGTTTATAATGGGACATGTCAGGATCCAAAAGGCCAACAAAATTTCAGTCCACCATATAACAATTTAATGGCGTATTGGTGGACATATGGTTATTACAATCTGACAATTACATCTGGTCAGTTTGCTTCCCTTACTCCTTTATTAACCTATAACACTGATCTAATTAATTGCGAATCTCCTACAAATGTTACAGTTGGTAACGGATTGTACAGTTTGACATCTGGTTATGATATGATTTCAGCATTAAATACATTGTCAACTTCTGGCGTTGTGCTATATTCAGGATCTGCGATAGCTACGCTGGGAGGGGAGACAGTTGACCTAAAACCTGGATTTCACGCCTTTCCATCTACAGGCGGAAAGGTTTTAGCAAGACCATCTTCCTGCACTTTTTCGCCTAGATACTCTGCATCGAATTTGATATTTGACAAGGAAATGGATGCCTTTAAAATTTCCTGTTATCCAAATCCCGCCAAAGACAATGTGAACATTGTTTACATGTTAAACAAAGACAGCCGTATCAATTTAGATATCTACAGCACAAAAATGCAATTAATCAAATTAGTTTACATCAATGAATTACAAAGAACAGGTACTCATCAATATACTTTTGATGCAAGCAATCTTCCATCAGGAATTTATTTTGTAAAAATAAGCGATGGAGAAACCAATGCATTTACAAAAATGGTTTTGACTAAATAGTTTAAATCTAAACTTGTTTTAAAAGAGCAGCAATAGAAATGTTGCTGCTCTTTTTTCTTTGTCGAATTGATATGTATTCGATTCGATTTCATACTGACAAAACTATCTCCCAAGATAGTAACGCAACATGCTTTTTTCTGCTTTCTTTGTTAAGCCATTATATAACTCATAAATACACATACAAAATGAAACAAAAAATCTTATTCCAAACAATTGCTCTTGCTTTAGCAAGCAATCTTTGCATTGCTCAAAATGCCACAACGACTTTAAACAATCTTACCTCACCCACTTCGGTAAATCAATCATTGATTCCTTCTGCGAACAATTCAAAAAATCTCGGAAGCTCAGGCAAAGGCTGGAAAAGCATTTATGCTACAGGTACTTATTTTATGGGAAGCTTGCCTTTCTTAGGCTCTATAGCCGGCACGGGAACAGATAATACTTTTTGCGGCATTAATGCATTATCCGTTAACACATCAGGGGGCGCTAATTCGGCATTCGGAAAGTATGGTCTTTATTCAAATACTACCGGCAGCAAAAACATTGCTGTGGGAGCTTATTCGCTGGGAAGCAACACCATTGGCAATTACAATATAGCAATCGGTACATACTCACTTAGTGGCAACATAGATGGAAATAATAACATCGCCATTGGAGAGTCTGCAATGGGTAACAATTCAATCGGGAGCGATAACACTACAGTTGGAGCTAGTTCATTATTTCATAACACCACCGGCTATTGGAATACCGGAACAGGAAGTGTGAATCTATACACTAATACCACTGGCATTGGCAACACTGCCAATGGCTATGCTGCACTTTATCTGAACACTACAGGAAGTGAAAATACTGCATGCGGGCACGGTGCGCTTTACTCTAACACTACAGCCTCAAACAACACAGCCATCGGTTCGCTATCGCTTTTTTATAATACAACAGGAATTAATAATACGGCAAGCGGTTACAAAGCATTGTATTATAATACTACCGGAAATAATAATTTAGCTACAGGCTACCAGGCATTATATAAAAACACTACAGGTGTAAACAATACTGCCACAGGATATGGAGCATTAAATAGAAATACAACCGGCAGCTACAACGTGGCAACAGGTTTTGATGCTCTGTTTAATAATACCACAGGCAGCGACAATCATGCAGATGGCTACAAGGCGCTTTACTCAAACATAAACGGAATAAATAATGTGGCTAATGGCGAATTCGCGCTTTACTCCAACAACTCAGGAAGCTATAATACTGCAACAGGAATGTACGCTCTTAAAACCAACACAAGCGGAGGACTTAATGTTGCCGAAGGCTACAATGCATTATACAGCAATACAACAGGCGGTCATAATACAGCTATTGGTCATACTGCTTTGTACTCTAACACCACAGGCGGTGATAACACTGCTGTGGGATACCAGGCACTTTATTATAATCATGCTGTGGGTTCATTAAATGGAATCAATAATACTGCTGTTGGGATGAATGCTCTTGTTTACAATATTGTTGGTTCAAATAATACTGCAATAGGTCATGATGCACTTTTTAATAATGTTGATGGCACCGATAATGTTGCCGTAGGTGATTCAGCTTTTTTTAATGGAAGTAACGGACAAGGAAATGTTGGAATTGGAAAGCTTGCCGGATCAGTTGCTGGGGTGGGATCAAGCGGAAATTGGAACACATGTATTGGCTTTAAAAACGCCCATCAGGGAGGTGATAATTGCTCAATTTTGGGTGCATTCGCTACTGACGGATACGACCCTATTGATGGTGTTATGCTTGGCAATACTAGTATAACATCTGTTCGCGCAGCAGCAGACATTACGACTTATAGTGATGGAAGGGTAAAGGATAACGTGAAAGCAAATGTTCCTGGACTTTTATTTATCAGCCAATTACGTCCTGTAACTTATAATTTGAATATTCATCGTTTAAATGAAATCGTATATAAAGGAGTCGGAGAAATGCCTGATTGCTACGCAAAGTATCTTGGCGAGAAAATTACTCAAAGCGGTTTTATTGCACAGGAAGTGGAACAAGCTGCCAATGATGTTGGTTATGACTTTAACGGTATCTCAATACCAAAGACTAAAGACGGGCTTTATGGTTTAAAATACAGTGAATTTGTGGTGCCCTTGGTAAAAGCAGTGCAGGAGTTGGATTCAATGAATACAATGAAAGATGAAAAAATAAATAAATTGGAAAATGAAATTGCAGAAATGAAAACAATGATGCAAGCATTTGAGCAATCGCTTACTGAATGTTGCAACAACTTTCAATCATCAAATGGCAATGTGCATTTGGCTATTGGCAATCAGCCAACTGATGTTGCAAAATTGGAGCAAAACCAGCCAAATCCTTTTAATGAAAATACAGTTATTCGTTTTTATATTCCATCATCGGCAAAGAGTGCGTTAATAAAAATAGCAGATGCAAACAGTAAAGAAATAAAATCAATTTCAATTGACGAAAGAGGCGCCTCGCAAATAAGTATTTCTTCAAACACGCTTGCAGCAGGTGTTTATACTTACCAGTTAATTGTTGATGGCAAAGCTGTTGATACAAAGAAAATGACGTTGACAAAATAATTCAACAACAAATTTATTGTGCCAAACTCTTTTTCAATTCTGAAACGGGTTTTGTTACTATTTTAATAATTCAAAAAACAAAGCTTAATTTCAAAAATAAACGATTATTAGTATGAATACATTAATTCTATTGAGAATTCACTTATTTGAATCCATGAGTTGGGGTCACTTTTTTTTCCTGGAAATCTTCGCATTCTATTTTATACTATCCATTTACCGGGTGATAAGAAAAAATATGTTTCCGGAAGAACAGGCTAAATATGATGCATGGCATGATGAGTCTGAAAACTGGACTTCTTATGGAATTTATCATAACCCGGGAGATAAGCGGTTGTTTCCTCCAACAAGGCATTTCAATTACGGACTTACAATAAATTTTGCCAACCCGTTATCTGTTATAGCCCAGGCGGGATTGATCATTATTTTTATACTCGCGCCTATACTTATTTGTTAGGTGTATATAAGAATAAATCAACAAATGGTAATGGGCAATTGGCAATCAGCAAAATGATGTTGCAAAATTGGAGCAGAATCAGCCAAATCCTTTCAATCAAAATACAGTGATTAAATATTACATTCCATCAGCGGCAGCTTCTGCCCTACTAAAAATTATTTCTGAAACCGGAAAAATGTTGCTGCTCTTTTTTCTTAAGCGCGATTGTATCGCGTGTGCTTTCAACTTCAATTTTCAAAAAACTATCTCCTCAGATAGTTGACTTCCCTTCACTTCATTTGCATCTTTACATCATCAAAAAACTCATATCATTATTAATCTCTTAAAAACTAAAAATTATGAAACCAAAATCATTATCATTATTTCTTGTTGCTTATGCAACATTGCTGTGTCTTAATAGTAATGCACAGCCGTTAGTATGGAATGCAGAACAGTTTCTGCACAGTTACCCGCAATATCAATCGGGATTTCAGTTGCCGCAGAAAATTGTAACGGCTTCTGACAACAGCGTATTTGTAGCCGGCACATTTAATTTCACGAACACGTTTGCACGGAAAATCGCTGTATTGAAATACGATGATACGGGCGATTCAATTACAAGTGTGGTTGTTGAAGATCCCGGTTTCAACTCGGCAGCATTGATGAACAATTATGTAAACGATATGTTGATTGATGGCAGCGATAATATTTATGTGCTTGGCACAACAAGCGATTCAGTAACCATCAACGGATTAAAATATCGCGGTACAAGTTTGTTGTTGAAGTATGATAAAGATTTGAATCTTGAGTGGCAACGACATATTACCCATGCTGATATGAACTCAATCATTTTTGATTCGAATGGAAATATCTGTTTGAACGGAAGCACTAAAAATAATGGTGATGGTACATTGACAAATATGTTTACAGTGGTATTTGACAATAACGGAAATGAATTGTGGCGCAGGCGTTATGCAAGCGCAGGTGCGTATGACGACAAAGGCGCAGACATTGCAGCAGATGGTTCGGGAAACGTGTATATAATAGGAACAAGCAATGTTGCAGGTAACGGAAAGCAATTGGTTACCATAAAATATGATGCATCGGGAAATACACAATGGAGAAAATTCTTCAATACCTATCTGGGTGCAGGGGCAAAAGACCAGGCAGGTTCTGTGGCTGTTTCTGCTTCGGGCAATGTATATATTTCAGGAGTTGTTACTACCGGTTTTTCTAACGTTGCTTCGCGCACCATGTTAGTTTGTTATAATACCAACGGAACAAAACAATGGAATAAAAAAGCAACAAGCACACAAGGAACTTATAGTTTGATTCCTGCAAAAATTCGTATTGATGCTAACGAAAATGTTTATGTATGTTCAACCCGACAACCTTATTCAACAACGCAATTCACTAATAATAACAAGCACATCCAGGTAAGAAAATATTCTTCATCGGGAGTATTGCAGTGGTCGGCCATTAAAGACACAGCAAGCGTTTATGATTTTGATGTTACACCTGTCGGTGATATTTACATTTCCGGAAGCAAAAACAATCCTTTTAAATTTTATGCAGCAAAATATAATACAGGAGGCACATTGGATTGGGAAGATATTTATGCACCGCTTGTATATAACGATCAGGTTGGCAGTGGTTCGTATGGAACGTGTTTAAGCATCAATCAGAATAATGCAAATGCAGTTACGTTTGGTGCTTTTGCACAGGCGGCACAACCGGGCAGTATTTACTCTACAGAGTGGATGACAAGACAATATAATACAGCACCAAGATTCGGAAATGATCCGCAACAAATTTCTACTGAGCCTTTAAATGAGCTAAATGTTTATCCAAATCCTGCTCAAAATCAAATATTCATTTCTTCAACAGTTGCAATGAAGGATGCAACAGTGAGTATTAAAAACCTGGTTGGTCAATCGGTAAAAAATATTTCGATGAATGGATTTGAAACATCAATTGGCATCGGTGATTTGAAATCGGGAATATATGTGATTGATGCAATCAATGATGGAAAACATTTCATGAAAAAATTTGTGAAGCAATAATCTTTATATCTCTTGTTTTAAATAGCCTGAATTAAAAACTCAGGCTATTTTTATTTCAAACGCATCAGCTTCAATTTACATTTTCATTGAGCAAGATTATTTTCATAGAGCGAGATCATTTTTTCATAGAGCGCGATTGTATCGCGTTTTCTATTTTTATGAAATGAAGTTGTTTGTTTGATAAGCACGCGATACAATCGCGCGCAAGGGTAAAATCTTGCGCAAGTGTTCGATCAGGCTATTTTATTTCAAACAAATCACCATCATTCAATACCGGAAAATCTTTTCTGAATTTTTCTAAATCTTTTTTAGAAAGCTTTATGGTTTCAATTGATTCCTGTAATGGTTTTGTTTTTGAAATTTTATTTCCGAGAAAATCAAACACTCCTGAATCGCCAGTGTGATTTATTGCATTGCCGTCTTTACCTATTCTGTTTAATCCTGCAACATAACTTACGTTTTCAATTGCTCGTGCTATTAGTAATTGTTTCCATGCTTGTTTTCTCCGCTCAGGCCAGTTAGCCGCATAAATCAGCAAATCGTAATAGTTTGCGTCTTGCTCTTTGCCTCTTGCCTCTTGCCTATTTCTGCTCCAAACAGGAAAACGTAAATCATAACATATAAGCGGAGAAATTTTCCAGCCTTTTAATTCAACGATAATTTTTTTTGTGCCTGCCGAATAATTATTGTGTTCCGCGCCCATCTGAAATAAATGTTTCTTGTCATAGATTTCATGAGTTCCATCAGGCCGCATCCAGATCAAACGATTATAAAATTTATTTTCTTCTTTCATCATCAGGCTTCCGCACAGCACTGCTTTTTTTTGTTTGGCTGTTTCTCGCATCCATTGCACTGCGCTGCCATCCATCGTTTCAGCAAATTGCGATGGCCGCATTGAAAAACCTGTGCTCCACATTTCGGGCAGCAGGATTAAATCTGTTGAACCGGTTTTTATTTTTTTTATCAATGATGAGAAATGAGAAATGTTTTTTGAAACATCTTCCCAGGATAATTTTGTTTGAATAAGTGTGATGCGTAAATCCATTTTATTTTTTTTAAATTCGTCATTGCGAGGCACGAAGCAATCTGTTATTGGTTTCCCAAGTTAACCGTCATTGCGAGGAACGAAGCAATCTGTTATTGGTTACCACTATTTAATTTTTTTCAATTGCAAATAAAAGTAATCTTACTAAACATGGAAAGATTGCTTCGCTCCTCGCAATGACGAATACCATCAAGTGATTGCTTCGTTCCTCGCAATGACGAAGACCATCGAAAGATTGCTTCGTTCCTCGCAATGACGGATCATTAAATCTTGCAAAGCTTCTCCGCAGCGCGTTCCAACGTTTCATCATCCTTAGCAAAACAAAACCGCAACAACTTATTATCAACTCCTCTTTGATAAAAAACCGAAACAGGAATTGATGCCACTCCCTTTTCTTTTGTTAAACGAATGGCATACTCTGTATCTTTTTCATTAGTGATTGCACTATAATCGAGCAATTGAAAATACGAACCAAAACATGGCATAATTTTAAAACGTGATGTTGCAATCAATTGTTGAAAGCGGTCGCGCTTGCTTTGATAAAATTTATCCAAGCCAGCATAATTATTTCCATCTTTCATGAAATCAGCAAATGCATGTTGCAAAGGTGTGTTAGCTGCAAACACATTAAACTGATGCACACGCCTGAACTCAGTCATCAGGTTTTCCGGGGCAAGTACATAACCCGTTTTCCATCCTGTTGCATGAAAAGTTTTTCCGAAGGAATAAATAACAAAACTACGTTCGGCTAATTTCGGAAACCTGCATACACTCTGATGTTCGTAGCCATCAAAAATAATATGTTCATATACTTCATCGCTCAACACAATGATATTTGAACCATTAGTGAGCTTCTCCAACTGCATCATATCTTTTGCTGTGAGAATTGCGCCTGTAGGATTATGCGGAGTGTTAATCATAATCATCCGCGTTTGCTTGGTGATGAGTTTTTTTACTGTATTCCATTCAATGGCATAATCGGGTGCCTTTAGATCATAATGAATGGGCATACCACCTGCAAGCATTACCGAAGGTGCATAACTATCATAAGCAGGATCAAAAATTATAACTTCATCCCCTTCTTTTATCACAGCATTTATTGCAGTAAAAATTGCCTGCGTCCCTCCGGCTGTAATTGTAATTTCCGTATCGGGATTATATTTTGCCGTATAAAGTTTTTCAATTTTTTCGGCTATGCGCTCGCGCAATGGCAATATGCCGGGCATAGGAGCATATTGATTTGCACCATGACGCATGTGCTGATTCACTAAGCTTATCAGTGCTTCTGAAACAGGAAAATTTGGGAAGCCTTGTGAAAGATTGATTGCTTTATGTTCATTGGCAAGCCCGCTCATTATAGCAAATATGGTGGTGCCCGCTTTAGGAAGTTTTGATTTTATATCGCCTTTGAAGTTCATTTTATGGAAATATCGAAATATGGAAGTAAGGAAATATGGAAATTAAGTTGAATGGGTAATTGGATTACAATTGAAAGAATTATTTCTGATTATTTTTCAGGCGGCAAATATCAGTTATCTAAATTCAATTTCGCAATGTTGTTGAATGAAAATTTAAAAACATATTTAGAAAATTGTTTATCACAACAAATTTCTGTTCCTGTTAACATTAGGGAAATATTGGCTATCGGAGGTGGTTCAATCAATTATGCTTATTGTTTAAACACCAATGCAGGAAAGTTTTTCGCAAAAATAAATAATGCTTCAAAATTTCCTGAAATGTTTACAGCCGAAGCAAGAGGCTTAGAACTTTTAGCAGAAACCAATACGTTTAATATTCCGAATGTAATTAAAGTTGGTGATTTTGAAAATGTGTCTTTTATATTGATGGAATTTATTGAAGCAGGAAAATGTGTAAAGAACTTCTTTGCTGATTTCGGAAGTAAACTTGCCACGTTGCATCAACACACAAATATTTATTTTGGTTTAAATCACGATAACTATATAGGTTCATTGAAACAAAGCAACATTCAGCAAAAAAATGGTGTGATGTTTTTTATTCATGAACGATTGCAGGTGCAAATTGCTTTGGCTGAACAAAACCGGATGATTGATTCATCCACAATTGAGCAGTTTGAAAAGCTCTATGGTAAATTGGAAACTATTTTACCGAAAGAAAAATCTTCTTTGTTGCATGGCGATCTGTGGAGCGGAAATTTTATGACATCACCTGGTGGTAAAGCATGCCTGGTTGATCCTGCAGTTTATTATGGAAACAGGGAGGCAGATATTGCAATGTCAAAATTATTTGGTGGTTTTGATAATGATTTTTATGAAAGCTATAACGCAACATTTCCATTAATTAAAGGTTGGGAACAACGTATTGATGTTTGGAATTTATATCCGTTATTGGTGCATGTAAATTTATTCGGAGGTGGTTACGTTGCTCAGGTAAAAAGTATTTTGAAAAGATTTTGCTAACGCTCACCCTAACCCGCCTTTGGTGGACACAGCCGCACAGAATCAATTTTAATTTCAAGAGTTTCTAACTTTACATTTTAAATTCTTAATTTCAGCTATGAGTGATAAAATCAATTCATCAAAAGCGCCTGAGCCTGTTGGCTTGTATCCGCATGCACGCAGGGTTGGTAATTTATTATTTCTTTCAGGCGTTGGTCCGCGCGAGCGGGGAACAAAAAAAATCCCCGGTGTGGAGCTTGATGAAAACAACAATATTATCAGTTACGATATTGATACGCAATGCCGCGCTGTGTTTCAAAATATAAAATATATTTTGGAAGATGCAGGCAGCAGTTGGGATAAAATTTTTGATGTAACTGTTTTTCTCACCAACATGAAAGATGACTTTGCAACGTACAATAAAATTTATGCAGAGTATTTTAAGGACAATCTTCCTTGCCGTACTACGATAGAAATTAATTGTTTGCCAACACCCATTGCGATTGAGCTGAAAGTGATTGCAACTGTTGAGTGAAGGTGAAGGTGAAAGTGAAGGTGAAATGTTGAGGTTTTCTTTCTTCCGTTTTTCACAATTAAACAATCCACTACTTGCGCGCGATTGTATCGCCTGTTTTATACAGTTTCCAACTTTAATTTTTCACCTTTCCTAATTAAACAATCCTCCCCTTAATCGCCTTCGCTACTGCTTCACTTTTTGAATGTACCTGTAGGTTTTTATAAATGTTTTTAATGTGACTGCTAACCGTATCAAAGATAGTTTCCATCAGGATTTTTATTTCCGGAAATTTTTCTTTGATGAGATACACCGCTTCAATGCTGGTCATACCGGGCATTTCAATGTCCATCAGTATTATATCGGGATTTGTTTCGATAATATTTTCCAACAGGTTATCGCAATTTGCAAATTCGCCTGCACATTCAAAACCTGTTGTGCCTTTTATAAGCGTGGCAAGCCCGAGCCTGAGATTGGTGTTGTCTTCGAAAATTATTACACGTTTGTTATTCATGATTTTTTTTGTTTTGCGCTTCACATGTTGTCATTCAGGAGGAAATTTTTTTAAAGGTTATAAGCCAATTCAATTGAAGTAAAAGCCATTTTAAAAAATAATTTCGTTTAACATGAACATCCTGCTTCACTTCCAAAAAGTTTCCTCCTGAATGACATTTATTAGTTAAAGGTGTGTGATTGCTGTAAACGGTGACAACCAATAACCAATAACCCAACACCCAACTTCCCAATTATCTTAATTAACCTATTTTCGCCACATGTTCAAAAATCTTTTGAGATATGTGTTTTCAGTTTATGCAATAATTGCTTTTCTGCCAACGCTTATAATTGTTTACATTATTTATGTGCTGGTGATTAATCTTTCATCAAAGAAAAACATGGTTCGCAATACGCATCGTGTTTCGTCCACCTGGGCGCGGGTTTTTTATGCATTAATTTTTATTCGTGTTAAGATTGCAAACAGAAATGCCTTCGATAAAAATCGTGTTTATGTTTTTGTAAGCAATCATCGTTCGCTGCTTGATGTGCCTGTTTGGGCAAGGGCTTGTAAAATCCCTGTCCGTTTTTTATCAAAGGAAGAAATGACCAAGATGCCTGTGTTTGGTTATGTTTTGAAAAGGGTTTACCTAACAGTTAATCGCGCTGACAGAAACGACCGTTTAAAGAGTATAGCAAAAATGAAAGCCACCTTAGATGAAGGCACTTCTGTTTTTCTTGCACCTGAAGGAACACGAAATAAATCGGAAAATATTCTATTGGAATTAAAAGACGGAGCATTTCGGTTAGCAATAATGGCACAGGTTCCTATAGGAGTTCTTACACTTTACAACACCGATAATTTATTGTCACCTTTAAAATTATTCAGTATGTTACCCGGTACGATATACGGTATTTGGGAAAATCCGATTGAAACAAAAGGCATGACTGAAAATGATATTCCGAAATTGAAAGAGCAAGTGCGAGTTATAATGGAAAGAAATTATTTGATGATGAAAAATAAAAATCTGAAAATCTGAATTGTGTCCGCAGTGCGGACACAATTCAAAAAATAAAAAATGAGCGTGAGTAAATTCATTAATTTTATATCATCAGTTATAAGAATTTTTTAACACGATAGTATTTAGTGCTCACACAAAATTTATAAAAACGAATTGTGTCCGCAATGCGGACACAATTCAAAAAACAAAAACACATGACAACAAAAACTAATAAAACAAAGCCTTTGGCTAATAACACAGACTTATTTAAAACAGTTGTTGCATTAATTGAAAAGAGCAGGCAAAAAGTTGTTTCAGTTGCAAATGTTGAAATGGTTTTGCTGTATTGGAATGTGGGAAAAGTAATCGGCAAAAATATCCTAAACAATAAGAGGGCAGGTTATGGTGATAAAATCATTGCTAACCTAGCTATTAAACTCAATAGAAATTACGGTACAGGATGGTCGAAAAGGCAGCTTTGGAATTGTGTCCGCAGTGCGGACACTTTTACATACAGCCAAGTTGTATCTGCCGCACAGGCGCAATTAAGTTGGACACACGTAAAGACCATCATGTTTTTAGACCATGAACTTCAACGTGAATTTTACCTACAGTTGTGTGGAACTGAACGATGGAATACACGACAGTTAGAGGAACGTATTGACTCGATGCTTTTTGAACGAACAGCTATTTCTAAAAAACCTGAAAAACTTATAAAGCTGGAATTATCAAAAATAAAACGAGAGAAAAATCCAACACCTGATTTGATTTTTCGTGACCCTTACATTCTTGATTTTTTAGGATTGACTGACACTTATAGTGAAAAAGATTTGGAGTCGGCTATTGTAGCAGAAATGCAACGGTTTATAATTGAGTTGGGCTCTGACTTTGCTTTTATGGGCAGGCAAAAGCGCATTGTTATTGATAATGAAGATTACTTTATGGATTTACTTTTCTTTCATCGCAGTTTGCGAAGGTTGGTTGTTATTGATTTGAAGTTGGGAAAATTTAAACCCAAGGACAAAGCACAAATGGAATTATATTTAAACTGGTTAGAGAAGAACATGCGAAAACCTATGGAAGAGCCTCCAATAGGTTTAATTTTATGTGCCGGTAAAAGTGATGAGCATATTGAATACCTGATGCTCAATAAGGGAAACATCAGGGTTGCTCAATATCTTACAGGGCTTCCAACAAAAAATGTTTTACAACAAAAATTACATCGTGCAATAAAGGTAGCGCAAACAAAATTAGCGAAAAGAGAAAGCATGACTGCTGACAGTAAAAAGTCAGCCAGAAGTAGAAAATTAATTACGAGATAATGAGTACAGAAAAAAAAATAAAAACAGATAGCGATATAGAAGTTCAAAGACTTTACAGCGATGCAATTCCTCTTAATGAACAGCCCGGTGAGTTTCCGTTTACACGTGGAGTGCAACCAGATATGTATCGCGGCAAATTGTGGACCATGCGTCAATATGCAGGATTTTCCACTGCTGAAGAATCAAATAAACGTTATAAGTTTTTGTTGCAACAAGGTACAACAGGATTAAGTGTTGCATTCGATTTGCCAACACAAATCGGTTACGACAGCGACCATGATTTATCAGATGGTGAGGTAGGAAAAGCAGGCGTAGCAATAGATTCACTACGCGATATTGAAATTTTATTTGATGGAATTGAATTGCAAAAAATCACCACTTCAATGACCATTAATGCAACGGCTTCTATTTTACTAAGCATGTATATTGTTCTTGCAAAAAAGCAGGGAGCGAATCTGAAAAATATTTCTGGCACTATTCAGAATGATATTTTGAAAGAGTACGCAGCACGCGGAACGTATATATATCCGCCCAAGCAAAGCATGCGTATCATAACTGATATTTTTGAATACTGTAGCAAAGAAGTTCCAAAGTGGAATACCATTTCAGTTTCGGGTTATCACATACGTGAGGCAGGCGCTAATGCTGTGCAGGAACTTGCGTTTACATTGGCTGATGGTAAGGCTTATCTGAAAGCTGCAATTGACAAAGGTTTGGATATAGATGTATTTGCCAAACGCATTTCATTTTTCTTTAATGCACACAATAATTTATTTGAAGAGGTCGCAAAGTTTCGTGCTGCGCGAAGAATGTGGGCGCACATCACAAAAGAGCTTGGTGCGAAAGATCCACGCTCACAAATGTTACGCTTTCATACACAAACAGGAGGCTCAACACTTACTGCAAAACAACCGCAAAACAATATTGTAAGAGTTACTATTCAGGCACTCTCCGCAGTGCTTGGTGGAACACAATCGTTGCACACCAATGGTTATGATGAAGCGCTTTCATTGCCCACTGAAGAAGCTGCGCGCATTGCATTGCGCACACAACAAATTATAGGTTTTGAAAGCGGTGCTACGCAAACCGTTGACCCGCTTGGAGGTTCGTATTATGTGGAAGCACTCACGAATGAAGTGGAACAAAAGGCTTGGGAGTACATCAATCGCATTGATGAAATGGGTGGTGCAGTTGCGGCAATTGAAGCAGGTTATATTCAGAAGGAAATTGCGGCAAGTGCTTATCAATATCAAAAGCAAATTGAAACAGGGGAAAAAATTATTGTTGGACAAAACAAATTTACCATTGATGAAAAACCAACTGGCGCAGTTTTTTCTGTTGACGACCACATTCGCAAAGTGCAGATTGAAAAAATAAATTCTTTAAAAGCTTCACGTAATAATGAGGAAGTAAAAAAATCTTTACAAGTCTTACAAACCGCAGCCAAAGATGGCAGCAACGTTATGCCGCATATTTTACAAGCAACAGAAAACTATGCAACACTTGGCGAGATTGCTGATGTGATGCGTGATGTGTTTGGAGAATATTCAGGGAGTTAATCCAGCCCTCTGAAACCAATTGGTGTGTAAGAAGTGTATTGCTTAAACAAACGGCCGAACGAACTTGGACATTCAAAACCTATCATGTGTATAATCATGCTTACGGGTTTTTCTGTGCCTTTTAAAAGTTGCTTGGCTTCTTCTAATCTACGCTGCGTGATGTATTGATGCGGTGTAATTTCAAAAGCATTTTTAAAGTGACGCAAAAAATGATGCTCAGCCATGCAGGCAATTTCGGCAAGGTGAGCGAGCGTTACGTTTTCTGAATAGCAGGAATCAATATAATCTTTAGCTCGGTTTAGTCGCCTGTAAATTTCAATGCGTGTGGAAGATTTTGCAAAAGGTAATTTTTCAATTTGCGATTTTAAATTACGATGCTCACATAACAAATGCTCCATTAATAAATGCAACTGTTCATCAATGGCTACATCAGAATTTTGTTTTTGAAGTTTGAGTTTTTTTATTTTTTCAGTGGTGAGTTTTATTTCATCTGAATAAGGATAAAGCTTCTCAAAAAAATAAATTGATTGCGGATTAAAGTGGTCGTAATTATCTAATAGTTTATCATCATCTAAAGTAAGACCTGCTAAAACTTTATCTGCAAAATCATCTGCAAAATAAATTGAAAGTGATTCTATATCATTGTCATCATCGGCATAGCATTTTACCTGCTGACCGTTGTTGAGCACTAAAAAATTTTCTTCGCTTACTGCAACTTTATTCCTGTCGAACTCATGAAACTCTCGTCCCTTAAAGATTGATTTGAACGCAAGTGAAGTGTGTAACTCCCGCGCAGTGTAGGTTGCAGCGTTTTGCAAAAGCACAATATTGCGCTTGCCTAATTCTGTAAACTCATCTATTTGCTTATTAATAAGGTCAAGCAGCGAGTAATTTCGTAAGATGTACTGTTCATTCATTATGGTTAAATTTTATGAGTTTACGAAAAGGCGTGCAAAGCGAATAAGTAAAAATAGCAATCCTTACCACGCCATTGTGTTAAAATCTCTTTAAGGCAAGTTTCACACATTTGTGATGCAGTTTAAAAGGTTGAGTTTTGAATGATTGAATGTTAGAATATTTGACGAGTGGTTTTGTCCTTTCATCACAATAAAAAAAGCCTTCCGAAATTTCTTTCGAAAGGCTATTATTTTGATTGCCTGCAACCTCAAACTTTAAACCTTAAACTTCAAACCGTTTAAGCATCTATCTTCGCATACTTTGCATTCTTCTCAATAAATTCTCTGCGTGGCGGAACATCATCGCCCATTAACATTGAGAATATACGGTCTGCTTCGGCAGCGCTGTCAATGGTTACTTGTTTAAGTGTACGTTTTTCGGGATTCATTGTGGTTGACCACAATTGCTCTGCATTCATTTCTCCAAGACCTTTATAACGTTGTATGCCTACTGAACTTTCCTTTCCATCCGGTCCTGCAATTCTTCTAACTGCCTGCATACGTTGTTCATCATTCCAGCAATATTCTTCTTCTTTTCCTTTCTTAACGAGATAAAGAGGAGGTGATGCAATATAAATGTAGCCTTGTTCAATCAATTCTTTCATGTGACGGAAAAAGAAAGTTAAAATCAAAGTAGTTATGTGACTTCCGTCAATATCGGCATCGGTCATAATCACGATTTTATGGTAACGAAGTTTCTCAATATTTAATTCCAAAGCATCATCAGTCGTTCCTTTTGAAACACCCATTGCGGTAAACATATTACGAATTTCTTCGTTGTCATAAATCTTATGCTCCATTGCTTTTTCTACGTTCAGAATTTTTCCACGTAATGGTAGAATTGCCTGGTAGCGTCTGTCGCGACCTTGCTTTGCAGTACCACCCGCACTATCTCCCTCAACCAAAAATAATTCACAAGCCTCGGGGTCAGTTTCTGAGCAGTCAGAAAGTTTGCCCGGCAAACCAGTGCCACCCATTACATTTTTACGCTGCACCATTTCGCGTGCTTTGCGTGCTGCATGACGTGCAGTGGCAGCCAATATCACTTTGCTGACAATTGTTTTCGCTTCGCGCGGATGTTCTTCGAGATAAAACGAAAGCATATCGCCAACAGCCTGGTCAACAGCACCCATAACCTCATTGTTACCCAACTTGGTTTTAGTTTGTCCTTCAAATTGCGGCTCCTGAACTTTTACGGATATGACTGCAGTTAATCCTTCACGAAAATCATCACCACTGATTTCAATCTTCAATTTATCCAACATCTTCGACTTATCGGCATAGCTTTTAAGTGTGCGCGTAAGTGCACGTCTGAAACCTGACAAGTGCGTACCACCTTCATGGGTATTGATATTGTTCACATAGCTGTGTACATTTTCATTGTACGAAGTATTATATGTCATCGCAACTTCAACAGGTATTCCTGTTTTTTCAGTGGTGATGTAAATCGCATCCTGAATTAAACTTTCACGCGTCTTATCTAAAAACTCAACAAACTCAACTAATCCGCGGTCGCTGTAAAAACGCTCGGTTGCCGAATTTCCGTCAGCATCCTTTTCACGAAGGTCAGTAAGTGTAATGTTGATACCTTTATTCAAAAACGAAAGTTCGCGCATTCTTGCTGCAATGGTATCATAATGATATTCTGCCGTGATGAAAATAGATGCATCAGGAAGAAAGGTAATTATTGTACCCGTATCTTTAGTTTCACCTATTACCTGAACATCTGCACGTGGCTTTCCACATTCATACTCCTGCATAAAAATTTTGCCCTGGCGGTGAATTTCAGCACGAAGCAGCGAAGATAATCCGTTAACGCAACTTACTCCCACACCATGCAAACCACCTGAAACTTTGTAAGAGTCTTTATCAAATTTACCTCCTGCGTGTAACACTGTCATTACAACTTCTAATGCAGACTTTTTTTCTTTGGGCATCAAATCGGTTGGGATACCGCGCCCGTCATCCTTTACTGTTATTGAATTGTCGGGATTGATAAAAACTTCGATGTTTTTACAATAGCCAGCAAGCGCCTCATCTATCGAATTATCTACCACTTCGTAAACCAAGTGGTGTAAGCCTTTAACACCAATGTCGCCAATGTACATGGCAGGGCGTTTACGAACCGCTTCTAAACCTTCAAGCACCTGAATACTGTCGGCACCGTAACTTGTTTGCTCTACAAGCGCCTCAGTAACACTTTCATTTGAACTCATATTTAATTTGGGATTTAATAGTTTTAACTTCAAAAAAATCTTGTCTGAAATTGACCGTTTTTAAGCTGTTTTTACAGATAAAATTCGTTTAAAAATTCATTGCACGAAAGTAATCATTTTACCCCGAAATTCCTTGACATTTATTGTCTTTTTTTGGTTAAAACTTTTTAACAAGAGTGAGTTGATTTGTGGAGAGAAAAAGGCTTGGAAAATTGATATAAATGTGTATCTAAAAACGGTTTTGGGTTTGAGGTTTGGATTTGAAATTTAGGTTTAGGGCTGTTTAGGATAGCTACCATTTTCTACTTCAACCTTGCTGCATTAATTACTGCATGTATAGTAATCTTGATTTTGAAAATTTTGTAGGCGATGATGTAGTTGTTTTCAAAAACTGCGCAGCGCCAATTACTTCTTCTTTTGAATTTTCTGAAATGACATTCAGAATGCACTAACGGATAAATGTAAAGCGATTCAATGAATGAGTACATTCTGTCTAGAAACTTAGACGCATTTAAAGGATAGCCTTCTGATTCGATATATTCTTTTATTTGGCGGATGTCTCTTTCTGCAAAAGGCTGATAATTACAAGCCTTACTTTTTCTTCTTCCATTCATTCATTTCGTTTAGCATTTCTTGCTTGAACTCTGAAAATGGTCGTCCCCCTTTTTCTTTTTCTCTTTCTTTAAAGAACTCTTCTATCTCCTCATCAGTTGCTGGTCGGCCAGGTCGCACCCAATCTGACGAGGTAAGTTTACGTTGGTACTCAACTTCGGGTTCCTGTAAATATGCAGTCTTTACTTTTTTGTCTTCCTGGTATTTTTTCAAAAGTGCTTTGGCGTAAGCGGTAGAAGTTTCAATTGTGAGTTTTGCCATGATGATTTTGTTTTTGTAAAAATAAGGAAAGATGTGATATGGTGTTGGGATGTTAGATATTAGTATTTTCGGTTGGGATAATTTACTTCAATCTTGCCGCATGAATTACTGCATGAACAACAATCTTGAATTTAAAAATTTTGTATGCGATGATGTAATTGTTTTCGAAAACTGCGCAACGCCAATTATTTCTTCTTTTAAACTTTTTGAAACAACATTCGGAATGAATAAATGGATATATGTAAAGAGAGAAAATAAATTCAAGCATTCTATTGATAAACTTGTCTGCTGTTTCAGGAAATCCTTCTTCAATGATGTAACCTGATATTCCATCAATATCATCAATAGCTGAAGGAGATATAGTTACTATCCTTGTTTTTTCTTTTTCCATTTTTCAAGGTTTTTCAGGATGCGAATTTTTGCTTCTTCAAATGGAATTCCTTTTTCTTTTTCTCTTTCTTTAAAGAACTCTTCAACCTCCTCATCAGTTGCAGGGCGGCCTGGGCGTACCCAATCGGCAGCGGTAAGTTTACGTTGGTACTCAACTTCGGGTTCCTGTAAATAAGCAGTCTTTACTTTTTTATCTTCCTTATACATTTTCAAAAGTGCTTTGGCGTAAGCTGCTGAAGTTTCTATTGTGAGTTTTGCCATGATGATTTTGTTTTTGTAAAAATAGGAAAATAGTTTTTGTTTTTGGAGAATTGATTGAAAGAAAAATATCGCACAGAGGCACGAAGAAACACGGAGAGATTAAAATGATTTAGGATTTTACTTTCGGAAAGTTCCTTCAACTTTCCGAAAGTTTAACGACAGCTAAATTTTTACTTCTTCAATTTCTGAATTGCTTCCCACATTTCAGGGATGCGTTTAACCCAGGCAAGTTCTTTCATTTTTTCGCGGGCATCTAATGCGGGGCTGCCGAAATATTGTTTGCCGGGTTCTGTGTTTTTACCTATGCCTGATTGGCCGAGTAATACTGTTCCTTTTGCTAAAACCAAATCTTTCTGCACACCAACCTGTCCCCACAGAATTACATCATCTTCAATAACCGTAACTCCTGCAATCATAACTCCTGCAGCAAACAAACAATTCTTTCCAACTACGGTATCGTGACCGATGTGTACGTGACAGTCTATTTTAGTTCCTGCACCAATGCGTGTATCTCCTGAAACTCCTTTAATGATTGTACAGTTTGCTCCAATCTCTACTTTATCTTCAATGACTACTCTGCCACAGGTATGCATTTTATCATAACCCCAAGAGCGTTTTTTATAGTAGAACGCATCGCTACCTATCGTTGTATTTCCATGTATGATAACTTCATCACCGATTACGCAATTATCATAAATCACAACACCTGCGTGAAGCACGCAGTTTTTGCCAATGGTAACATTATTGCCAAGAAAAACATTTTGCAACAATTTCGTTCCCTCTGCCACGCTTGCGCTATCGCTGATTAATGAATCGGAAACTACGATGGGAGAAAAATGTCGCGTTAGAAAATTGTAATCCCGAAAGGGGTCATCGCTTATTATTAATGCTTTTCCAACCGGGCACTCTACATCTTTATTAATCAGAATAGTTGTAGCAGCAGAGTTTAATGCTTTATCATAATACTTAGGATGGTCAACAAATGTTAGATCGCCTGTTTCCACCATGTGGATTTCATTTATGCCTGTTATCTCAAAATTCTCATCGCCAACAAAAGGCATACTGATTAATGCAGCGGCATCCTTTAGTCTTATGGGTTTGTGTAATCTCATTTTCTCAATTTTGAATTTTGAATTTTGAATTTTGAGTTCAAAATTTCAATTGAAATAAAACTATTCTCTTTCATCATCAAATCACCAAATTATCAAATCGTTTTCCTCGCTATAAACATACTACTCTCATATCCCTCGCTCTCCTCACGTTTTAGGAATTTTAAATTTCCGCCAAAATCTACATCAGTATGATTGGTGAACAAGTGTGCTGATACTTTGCAATTTCCATCTTCCAAAACTTTTATGATTTCATTTTCGTTAACAGAATTCATTTGCATGTGATGATAACTTCCTATGCCGATTTTTGATAATCGTTCACGAATCTTAACCGTGCTTTTCACTTTTTGAATTAATGAAAGATGGCGGATATCTTTTGTAGGAATTTGAAAAACCAACACTCCTCCAGGTTTAAGTATGCGTGTAAATTCAGCAATATATTCCACCTGCTGCGGATAAGGAATGTGCTGCAAAACAATGGTGGTATATATAAAGGAGAAATTATTGTCCTCGTAGTTTGTCTTTGTGTTTTGATTCACAAAGAAAAACATGCGGTCTTTAAATTCCTTGTTCAGTTCATTGGCTTTGGCAATCATAGTTGGTGAAACATCTATACCATCCACAACGAGAAACAAATCGCTTAGTGCGCGGGTTAATCTTCCTACGCCACATCCAAAATCCATTGCCTTATTATTATCAACAGGTAATAAACCATTGGTCTTTAAATATTCAAACACTACCCGAATTTCATTTCTACCACTCGCAAAAAAATCATTCTTATCCCATTTATTTCCTGCTTTATCAGGATTGGTGAGAATGGCCCATAATGCATCCTGCTGTGCAAGCCCTTCCCAGTCTTTATTTACAGATTGAAAACTCATATTCTAAAAATTGGAGCGCGAAGTTAGAAAAACATGTTTATGGTTAATGGTTTTTGGTTTTGGTTTTTTGGTTGCCTGTTTCGTGATTGTTTTGTTGTAGAGACGTTGCATTGCAACGTCTCTACGCAACACAACAAAACCACATTTTGCTCCACGCCCCCTGCTTTCACCTGTGGAATAAAAGTGTACCTTTGCGCCCGCTTTCAAAAAAGGGGTTTGCCGCGGTAAACCTCAAACTTTCTACAGTATGCAAAAAATAAGAAACATAGCTATTATAGCGCACGTTGACCATGGTAAGACTACCCTGGTTGACCGCATCCTTCATCAAACGAGTGTATTTCGTGAGAATCAGAATACAGGAGATTTAATTCTTGACAGTAATGACCTTGAGCGCGAGCGCGGCATCACTATCGTAAGTAAAAACGTTTCGGTGTTTTATAAGGATGTTAAGATTAACATTATTGACACCCCCGGTCACGCTGACTTTGGCGGTGAAGTGGAGCGCGTACTTTCTATGGCTGACGGGGTTTTACTTCTTGTTGATGCTTTCGAAGGACCTATGCCGCAAACCCGCTTTGTGTTGCAAAAGGCATTGGCGCAAGGTTTAAAACCTATTGTAGTTATAAATAAGGTGGACAAAGAAAACTGCCGTCCTGATGAAGTACACGAAGCTGTTTTCGATTTGATGTTTAACCTTGATGCTACCGAAGACCAGTTGAATTTCCCTACGTTGTACGGTTCATCGAAGCATGGCTGGATGAGCACTGATGTGAACAAGCCTACAAAAGATATTACTGCATTATTAGATGCAATTATAGAATTCATTCCCGCTGCTCCTGTGCGCGAGGGAACTCCGCAGATGTTGATTTCATCTCTCGATTATTCTTCATTTGTGGGGCGTATCGCCATCGGTCGCATTTATCGTGGCGAGTTGCGCGAAGGCATGAACATTATGTTATGCAAGCGTGATGGCAGTCGTGTAAGGTCTAAGATTAAAGAGTTGATGACTTTTGAGGGATTGGGAAAAAGAAAAGTGCAACAGGTTTCGGCAGGTGATATATGTGCAATTGTAGGGCTTGACAATTTTGATATTGGCGATACTGTTGCCGATTTAGAAAATCCTGAAGCGCTGCAAGGCGTTGCCATTGACGAGCCAACTATGAATATGTTATTTACGATTAACAACTCACCGTTTTTTGGTAAAGAAGGCAAGTTTGTAACGAGCCGTCACCTGCGCGACCGCTTATATAAGGAGATTGAAAAGAACCTTGCATTGCGTGTTGAGGAAACCGACCAGCCCGATTCATATTTAGTTTTCGGGCGAGGCATATTGCACTTGAGCATTTTGATTGAAACCATGCGCAGAGAAGGTTATGAATTCCAGGTGGGGCAGCCGCAGGTTATCATTAAAGAGATTGATGGTGTGAAGTGCGAGCCTTTCGAAATACTGAGCATTGATGTGCCCGAAGAAGTTGCAGGCAAGGCAATTGAACTTGCCACCATGCGCAAAGGCGAACTGCATATTATGGAGCCCAAAGGCGATTTGCAGCATCTTGAATTTGAAATACCCGCGCGCGGTTTGATTGGCTTGCGCAATGCCGTGCTTACTGCAACACAAGGACGCGCCATTATGAACCATCGTTTTAAAGAATACAAACCATGGAAAGGTGATATTCCATCGCGCGGCAACGGTGTGCTCATTGCCATGGAAAGCGGCAAAGCCACGCCTTATGCAGTTGACATGATGCAGGACAGAGGCCGCTTCCTGATTGATTCCACTGCCGATGTATATGCAGGACAGATTGTTGGCGAACACATAAAACCTGGAGACCTCGTGATAAACGTAACCCGCGCTAAGAAACTTAGCAACATGCGCGCATCAGGCAGCGATGAAAATGTTCGCATCACTCCAAAGATTGATTTTTCATTAGAAGAAAACCTCGAATACATTGAAAATGATGAGATGGTTGAAATAACCCCACAAAACATTCGCCTTCGTAAATTGTATCTCAATCATGAGGAGCGCAAGAGGCAGGAGAAGAAGATGCAGGCTGTGTAATTCGGGATACCATCCCGAACTTTCATCAGGAATTGCAAAGACAAACGTCCGAGGTTTTAAAAAGCCTCGGACGTTTTTTTTCGCGAATATATTTACACCCGCAGGTTTGTCGGCACCGTCAATATTTGTAAAGTTGAATGAACTTTCCGGTTGTCAGGTACAGTAAATCAATTTCATTTAATGAGATAATTCAGAGGATCAAGTCTTACAACAGAACCATTTTTATCTTTTCCGTTGATGTATTCAAAGTAAAGATGATCACCCGATTTTAAATTTTTTAATGCAGCCTTCATGGGTGTTGTAAATAAATTTGAAACAGATTCAAATTCAACCGGGGCTTTTCCATGCAAAATAGTCAGCTTAAAATGAGTATCCTGAACATCTTTATTATTTAAAAGCGAATCAATGCTATCCATGTACTTAAAAAAATCTTTATCAACTTCGTGAAACGGATTTGGTTTACTCATGCTGAATTTCGTCACTCTCGTATCAGGTTCAGGAACAAACTTTGATCTGAATTTCCGAACACCTAATAAATTTCCTTTATCGTCATTTTATAGTAAGGGTTACTTCACCATTTGTATTGGTTCTTATTATGTAATCACCGTTGACGCCTGTAACAGTTGCTTCACAGCCTTCTGCCTTCACCAAAAAGTTAGATGATTTTATGTTACCTGCTATGTGAACAGGATTATCCACTCCCACATAAACGATATTCATCTTTTGCAATTCTACTGCAATCTCGGTTGAAACTTTTTCTGTTGTTTGAGCAAAAGAACTTATTGCTGCAAGCAAAAACATCCAACTGATTTTTATTGTCTTTTTCATTTTGAGAGAGATTTAAAATATGAGGTGATAATTTGATAAACGGAAGATTTTAAAATCTATTGCTATGAAAAACTTTCGGAAAGTTGAAGGAACTTTCCGAAAGTGAGCTTGCGATTTTTTTTGGATTTATTTCAAAACAATATAAAGCGGGTCTAATCTTCTAACCTGTTTATCGGGGCCAACTGCATCAATATTTTCAAAAGTAATTAACGAGCCAATGCTTAATAGTTCAATTGCTTTTTTCATTTCAGCAGTAAAAAGATTGTTAGTGTTTTCCAATGAAATGTTACCATTTGGAGTGTTTAAAATTGTCATTTGAAAATGTGTAATCTTAAAAAATATTTCAAAATCAAAATCATTTAAGTATGGAATCAATCCCATTTGAACAAGCAATACGTTTTTTGAAATAGAGCCACTCTTGCAAACAGAACTTCCAACACAAGCAACAGGATTTGGAACACGCTTAACCCGAAAATATTTTTTATCAATAAGATTATTTTTCGTGTCATAAACAAAAAGCGTATCAATTCCCTGCGTTGTTTCTTTAATCAAATATGAATTTCCATTTTCAATAATATTTCCTCTCGCCATTGAAACATAAAAAGTATTAATGCCGCTAACAGCAATATAAACAGGATTATCAACTCCAACGTAAAGCACATTCATCTTTGCCAATTCAACTGCTACAAAAGGTTTTGCTTTGCTTACTTTTATTTTATTGATGGAAGTAGGATCTTGTGCAATAAGCGTAATTGCTTTTAACAACATTAAAATCAAAACAAGAAATATTTTTTTCATTTTGTAGATGAGTTTTTATAGTTCAAATATTACCGTCCTCACGTTGTCATTCTGGAAGGAACTTCTTCGAAAAGGAACGCATGTTTGTGTTTAGCTCAATTGGTTGTTTGAAACTGCCTTCTCTTTCAAATTTTTTTTCAATCAAACAATAATGCCTAATCGAACAATTCGTTTTCAAACGCAGAAGTTCCTTTCAGGATGACAAGTTGCGCAATGAGTGTCATTCGGTTTTTTGTAATTTCTAAATTTAATTTCTAAATCCGGTTTCACGTTAAATCAAAATATTGAAGAACCTTTTTTTTAAACGAATTAAAGGAGTAAAAAATTGTCAGTTGTTATTGCAAAACAAAAAATCCCGATTGAATAATTCAACCGGGATTTTATTTCAGACTTACTAACCTAAAACTTTAAGCCTCAAACTACAAACCAAAAACCACTAACCATTCTTCCCCATCACATACATTTCTTCCATAGTTGGTGTTGGGCTGCCACCTTTCTTTTCAAGCGTAACGGCAAAAGCTTGCGGGTTTTGCACTTCTTTCATTTTCTGAATAGTGAGTTTATCATTCAATATATCAAACACGCCTATGTCAACAGGGGCTCCATCAACAATGGCCCACAATTGATATTGCTTGTCAGCAGGTGGTTGGGGCAATGACTGAATATTTATAAAAACTTCTTTTGAATTTTGGTTCCAGTAAATCAAAGCAAGCGATGAAGGCGATTTATCCAAACCTTTCATCTCAATCATCTTTGTGCCCGGCTTGGTTAGCACATCTAAGTTTTTACGTATCCGTTCAGTTTCTGCAAATTGTTTATCAAATTTTACATTCAGATTATTGATATCCTCGGCTACAATGTCATTTGCAGTTTTCTGAGCTTCGAGGTCTTTATGCTGCTGATAGTTATAGCCAGCACTTACCAGCAAAGCAACACTTGCAGCGGCAGCCAGCCATTTAAAACCGGATGATGAACTGCTGCTTTGCGATTTATTTATTGAAACCACCTTGGTTTCATTTTTTACTGTTGGCGATGCAATATACTTTGCATCAACTGATGCAAAAATTTTATCACGCACATTTGCAGGTGGAGTTTGACTGTATAGAGAAGCATAGTCATTAATTGCATCTTCAATTTTATTAAGCTCAATCCGTATTGCAGGATATTGTCTCGCTAATGATTCCACCTCCTTAGTTTCCTCGGGTGCGGTGAGACCAAGCAAGTAGCTTTCTAAAATTCCTGAAGATATGTAAGCGGGGATGTCCAATTTATTTAACCTTTAAAATTTCGCGTAATTGATTTAACGCTGTTCTCACTCTTGTTTTAACTGTTCCCAATGGAATATTAAGTTCCTGCGAAATCTCTTCCTGTGTGTAGCCTTTGAAATATGCCATATCAATCAGGGTCACATAATCAGGTCTTAATTTTTTCAACACTTCTTTTAATCCAATGTGGTCAACACTCGTTGTTACTTTTGTTTGAGCGTTTACTTCATATACGGAGTTGTCAATGGATTGGTTTTTAGCATCCATCTTGCCTTGTTTGCTTCGCAATGCGTCTATTGCAGTGTTGCGTGCAATGTTGAGCATCCATGTAAATAGCTTTCCTTTAGCAGCATCGTAACTCGAAAAATTATTCCAGATTTTTACAAAAGAATCCTGGAGAATATCCTGCGCCTGTTCTTCATAAGTCACCACTTTTAAAATAACCCCATAAAGTGCTGCCGAATAGTTATCGTACAACGAACTAAACGCCTCAGTGCTCTTGTCTTTGACAAGAGTAACTAATTCTTCTTCGGTATATTTTCTTTTAAATGACAAGGGCTTTGATAAAGCAGGAGTAATGCGGGCTGCGAATATAGATGAATATTATTTTAAGAAGCAAAATTGAAAATAAAAAAGCGATTCGTTTCCGAATCGCTTTTAAGTGGGAACTACTGGGTTCGAACCAGTGACCCTCTGCTTGTAAGGCAGATGCTCTGAACCAGCTGAGCTAAGCTCCCATTTTTTTTGAAGGGTGCAAATATAGACACGCACCTATTATCTCCAAACTTTTGAATAAAAATATTAATAGTTGATTGAAAACAGTTTTCACAAAACAATTGGTGGTGACAAAGTCCTGTTACAACGTAGCTACGATATTTATTCTCAAACTTTCCTGATCACTTTTAAAAAAGCATCCTTTTTATTTTTTGAAACGGTTATATTTTCTCTGTCACTCATTATTATCAAGCTACGGTCCTTGCGCTGTACCGTTCTATTAAATCAAAACTAAGAGCATGTTTAAATTTTACTCAATAAAAGTTTTATGGTTTTATGAAGAATATCTTCTATGATTTCCTCATAACTCTGTTGGATACATTTTAATTAAAGTTTTGCTTTGCCTCAAATAAAATCTCCATTCATGATTTTATTCGGGGACCTTTATTATTTTCTCAACTAATTTTTAAACTGCCCCTAAGAATAAAATGGTAGATTTGGCGATAACAAAAACAACCATGAAATGGAACCGGTCAATCAAATTAAATTCCGTTTTGCTTTTTTACGGCACACAAGGTTAATTCAGTTTATTACGCTAACCAAACATTGGCATTGTCAGAACAAATTGGTTTTAAAAAAGGGATAGGCAACGCTTATAGCAGCATGGGTTTTATTAATTTTAATAATGGTTTCAAAACAAAATTTATTATGATGGGAATGAATGAAGCGAAAGATGTGGCTGCAAAAATTGAATTGGATTGCAGGAAGGATTTTCCAGATTATTCTTCAGTAAAAAAAGAGACGACAAAACTTATGAGTATTATTTCAGAAGCAATCAATGAAATAAAAAAAGTTTAATGAATGTTTTAGATTTACAACTCTTAAAAACTATTTGACATAAAAATTAACAAACCCTATTCTCTTGAAAAAATACTTTGTAATCGTTTTCTTAATTACCTGCAGCTACTCTCACATAAGGGCACAACAGACCATACAAGATAGTTTGCAAATAGCATTTTTCAACGCTAAAGAAGATTCTGTTATAAGTCAGCTGCTAAGTAGGTTGCAGTATTTTTACCTTTATAATGATACCAGGACGGGAATGGAAAAGCTCTATGAACTTCAAGCCCTGTTTAATAAAAAAGGGGATCCGAAGCTGCAATACCTCCTGCTCTATTTTCGTGTAGTGTTGACACATACTCCTGACAGCATTATTGAAACCCGGAAATACCTTCATGAATACATGGCACAAAGCCGGGCGCACTATAGCAAAATAAATTATTTCAGAGGGTTAATAGAATTAGTCGACAAGGAAAGATCTTCAGAAAATTACCAGGAAATGTTCCGCGCGCTTATGAGCTCATTAGATTATGCCCGCGATACTTTGAAAGATCCTGAAATGACCGGCATAGTTTACGGCAATTTCGCAATGTACTATGCGGATCAACTGGATACCATTCAGGCAATTGCTTACAGTAAAAAATTCCTGGAAGCAGTAACATTAGCCAATAGCCTTACAAACATGGCATCCGCCAGCAACAGTTTAGCTATGTTTTATTTGGATCATGGAGAATATGACACCGCCAAATTTTACTTCCTCTATTCCATCAGCTTGTCTCAAAAATCTGATGGCGCTTTGATGTGGCCTGAACCTTTAATTAACCTTTCTGAGGCATATAGGCTAACCCATGATTACGATAGTGCACTTTTTTATGCCCGTCAGTCTATTCGGCTTGCAATTGAATTGAACCGTGATTTTGCTCTTAGCGGAGGTTACTGGGAAACAGCACGATCATTCAGGGCTATAGGAAAATCAGACAGTGCATTGGTTTATTATAAGCTGGCAAAGGAACTTATAGAAAAAGGCAATTATGATTCCGACCTCCTTTTTTATACTGACCTTGCGGACTTTTATTTTTCCACAGGCAATTATAAATTGGCTTATGAATACCTGCAAAAAGCGACAGCACAAAAAGATGTACTTTTTAATAGCGATAATAATAAGGTGCTGAAAGAAATGGATGCTAAATACCAGGCAAGTAAGAAAGAGCAGGAAATTATGAAACAGGAAGAACAGATAAAACGACAGCGGATTTTGAATTACAGTATGATAGCTGTTGCCGTCTTTTTTCTGCTGCTCATATTTTTTATTTACCGCAGCAATCGCCAAAAGCAAAAATCAAATAAGGAACTTGCTGTTGCCAAGGAGCGGGCTGAGCGCAGCGAAAAATTCAAGCAGCAGTTTCTTGCAAATATGAGTCATGAAATACGAACACCCCTGAATTCAGTAATGGGAATGACAGAACTCGTTCTTGATTCACCCTTAAATTCAAAACAAAAAAAATATCTCACGGGAGTAAAAAAAGCATCAGATAATTTACTGCACATCATCAACGATATACTTGACCTCTCAAAAATTGAAGCGGGAAAAATTGAAATTGAACAAATTGATTTTTCTCTTCGCGATGTGATAGAGCAGGTTAGTGAAACGCTCAAACACAAAGCCGATGAAAAAGGAATTTCTTTGATTGCAGATGTTCAAGCCAATATTCCTGATGTTGTAATTGGCGACCCTGTGCGGTTAAACCAGGTGCTGATGAATCTTGCAGGGAATGCGATTAAGTTTACGGAGAAGGGTTCAGTCTCCATTCACGTCATTGCGGGTGAGGAACGAACCAAGCAATCTGCTCAACATGAAAAGATTGCTTCGTTCCTCGCAATGACGTTTAAGATTGAAGACACAGGCATCGGAATTCCAAAAGAAAAATTGGAACATGTGTTTGAAAGTTTTTCGCAGGCACATTCAAGTGACACAAGAAAATTTGGAGGAACGGGTTTGGGGCTAACTATCAGCAAACAGTTAGTTGAATTAATGGGCGGAAAAATTTCAATCGAGAGTGAAGAAGGAAGCGGCAGTACATTTTCATTTATATTAGAAATGCCAATAGGTTCAAAAGAAAAATTGCTTGAACAAAAATCGTCAGCGCAAATTGACGGAAGTATTTTAAACGGTTTAAAAATTCTTTTGGTTGATGATAACGAAGACAACAGAATTGTTTGCCGCGACACATTAGAATCAAAAGCAACAGTTGAAATTACAGGAGCAATTAACGGGCAGGTGGCTCTTGATTTATTAGCCAAACAGGATTTTGATTTGGTGCTGATGGATGTTCAGATGCCTGTGATGGATGGTTACGAAGCCACCCGTAATATCAGGGAAAAATTTGCTGCGCCAAAAAATCAAATCCCTGTAATTGCATTAACGGCAAGTGTTAGCCGCAGCGACCTTGATAAATGCAGGCAGGCAGGCATGACGGATTATATTCCCAAACCATTTAAGACATCGCTTCTAATCAGCGCCATTGCAAAAGCAACGGGCAGAGAAATTAAATTCCTCGAAAAAAATAATGTTGAACTGAATAATGCGAAAACAAATAACGGGGCAATTGATTTAAGCAGCCTGGAAGAATTTTGTGAAGGTGATAAAGAGAGAATTAAAAAATATATATACATATTTTTGCAATCATCTCCTCTGCTCATAGAAAAATTAAACGCAGCATTAAAAGAGAATAATTTTGAAGATATAGCAAACCAGGTTCACGGATTTAAGACAAAATGTATTATGATGGGAATGAATGATGCAAATGAGCTTGTTGCGAGCATTGAACATCAGTGCAGGAAAGAAACATCTGATTATATTTCAATAAAAGCAAACACCATAAAACTGATTACGTTTGTGGAGAATGCAGCCACTGAATTGAAACTAATGAACAACCATGTTTAAAATCGTGATTATAGAAGATGATTCATTTGCACGGGAAATGTTAAGCGACTTGCTCGTTAAACATTCTGACCGCTATGTAGTAACTGCTTTTTTTGACTCCGTAAAGTCCTCTGTAAAATCTATACAGAGCCTTGCTCCTGACCTTGTGTTTCTTGATATGGAATTAACCGATGGAAAAGGTTTTGACATTTTAGAAAAATTAGTGAAGATACCTTTCGAAGTCATCGTAACCACCATGTACGATTCATATATGCTCCAGGCAATTAAGCACAGTGCCCTGGATTATTTGCTTAAACCTGTGAATTCAAACGACCTTACCGTAGCACTTACCCGTTTTGAAAATAAAATGGCTGAATCAAATGCAGACCCGAAAGTGAATAATAATGCTCATATCCACAAAATAGTTTTACCTACCAGCGAAGGTCTTTTACTGTTGAATATTTCAGATATTATCCGTCTTGAATCAGATGGTGCTTATACAGTTTTTTATACAGGAGATGGAAAGAAATTTTTAACGAGCCGCACACTTGCAACTTACGAAGAGCAACTCATACCTCAATCTTTTTTCAGAATACATCACAGCCACCTGGTAAACTTAAATCACATCATTAAGTATGTAAAAGGCGAAGGGGGTTATGTTATTATGTCTGATAATTCTTCCGTAGATGTTTCAAGACGTAAGAAGGAAGATTTTCTAAAGGCGCTTAACTTCTAAGCAGCCACTTGCCAAACCAGACCCACCACTTATATAATCACGATAGTTTTCATATTGTTTTAGGGACAAATTTGTGCATTAATTCAAATAAGCATCAATAAATTAATGACAAACAATTAAACACAAATTAAAATGAAAAGAACATTATTGAAATTAATTGCAGTAAGCGGGATGCTTGCCACAATGAGTACAACCGTAAACGCACAAAACACATTTCCTGCATCGGGTGCAGCAGGCATCGGAACAACTACACCCATTTCCTCGTCATTACTTGACGTTACATCAATAACAAAAGGAATACTTATTCCTCGTATGACAAAAGCACAGCGCGATGCAATTGCAGCACCTGCAACCAGTTTACTCATTTATCAAACTAACAACACTCCCGGATTCTATTATTACACAGGAACAGCCTGGACTGCTATAAAGACGACTGGCGCCAGCAAAGCGCTTGACAACTTAACTGCTCCAACAGCAGTAAGTCAGAATTTATTGCCTGGCACAACTAATGCAATTGACCTTGGTTCATCAACAAACCAATGGAAAAATATTTATGCATCGGGCAATGTGGGTATCGGAACAATTACTCCCACTCAAAAATTAGAAGTGAATGGAACTGTATATAGTACAGCAGGTGGTTTTAAATTTCCTGACGGAACTACTCAAACAACTGCAATCTCAGCAGGAACTTTTGCTAACCTTGGTTTATCTAATCTTAGTGCCACATCCATCAATCAATCATTAAAGCCTAATACAGATAACTCAAAGGATTTGGGCGCATCTTCTTTAGGATGGAAAGATATTTATATGAAGGGCAAAATATTTTTAGGTACAAATGCTTTTATAAAAAACACAGGTGGAATTTGTATTGGCCCAATGGCGGGAAATTCAAGTACAGGAAGTTATAATATTTTTATTGGAAATAATGCAGGTTATACTAATACCACCGGTGCCTCTAATGTGTTTCTTGGATTTGATGTGGGTAGTTCGACAACTACAGGAGGTGGAAATACATTTATCGGTGATGCTGCAGGATATACCAATACAACAGGTTCGAACAATACTTTAATTGGTAATGGTGCTAATCTGGGTTCAGTTTCATTAACAAATGCAACCGCAATAGGTAACGGCACTTATGTAAATGCCAGCAACTCTTTAATTCTTGGAAACAATGTAAATGTAGGAATCGGAACTTCTCTTCCTGTTTTCAAATTAGACGTAAAAGGAGGAAGTATCAATACTGATTCGGTGTATCGGATAGGAGGTAATACCGTGTTGTCTGTCAAAGGCACAGCAAATACGTTTGTAGGAAGCAACAGTGGATACTACAACACCACCGGATCAGGCAACACTGCAACCGGAACAGAGGCGCTTTACGCTAACACAACAGGCACACAAAATCTTGCAACCGGATTCTTTTCATTACACAATAATACAACAGGTGGTTACAATATCGGTGTCGGGAATTATTCATTGAACAATAATAATGGTTCATACAACAATGCAACAGGTTATCAAAGTATGTACACAAATATATCAGGCAGTTATAATATTGCAAATGGAATGCAGGCGCTATATTCTAATACAGCGGGAATGAGGAATAGTTCTTCCGGTGCATATTCTATGTTTTACAATTCAACAGGCTCAAACAATATTGCAACCGGATCAGCTGCGCTATATCATAATACTACAGGAAATTCGAATGTTGCTGTCGGTACGGCTGCGTTGTATAACAATACTGTAGGGGGCAACATGGTAGCCATTGGTGATTCTGCATTATTTAATCAAACTGTGAACGCCCTGGACGGTTATGGCAATACAGCAATTGGGGCTAAATCATTAATTTCCAATACCACTGGTGATGCCAATACAGCTATTGGAGAGTCAACTATGCACGCTAATACCACCGGAGGATTTAATACAGCTATTGGTTTCCATACAATGTATGAAAATATAACAGGGTATTCTAATACAGGAATAGGCACTTATGCACTTTATAATAATACTACCGGCTATGAGAATACAGCAACAGGACTGAGTGCCTTAAATAATAACTGGACAGGCTCTCAAAATACAGCGAACGGACACTATGCACTTTATAGTAACACAACAGGTATTAATAATACGGCTGTTGGCAATGCGTCTTTATACCAAAATAATGGAAACAACAATACGGCAGCTGGTTGGAAAGCACTTGGAAATAATTATACCGGAGCATTCTGTAGTGCATTTGGAGCATCATCAGGATATCAATCTGGTGCAAGCTATAATACATTTTTCGGAACGTTAAGCGGAAATGGCACAACAACAGGACCTGATAATTGTTTTGTTGGTGAAGAATCAGGGACAACTAATTCGACAGGAAGCAGCAATACCTGTGTTGGCAATTTATCAAATTTTGGAGCAGGTAACTTAATCAATGCAAGTGCATTTGGTTTTAATGCGACTGTAAATACATCCAACAAAATTCGATTAGGAAACTCTGCAGTAACTGTTGTTGAAGGAAATGCAGTTTATACAGTTTCTGACGGCAGATTCAAAACCAACATTGATGAAGAGGTTAAAGGATTAGATTTTATTAATAAGCTTAGACCTGTAGTTTACAATTTCGAAGCGAAAAAATTTGATGCGTTTCTTAACAAGAATCAAACATCAGGTAACGAAGAGCGAACAAAAGGAATTGACTACACGCAAGCTGAAAAAATTCGTTACAGCGGGTTCATAGCCCAGGAAGTTGAACAAGCTGCAAAACAAACAGGATATGATTTTAATGGCGTGCATACTCCGCTGAACAATGATGATAACTACAGTCTTGCTTACGCTGAATTTGTTGTTCCGTTAGTAAAAGCCGTTCAGGAATTAGACAAAAACGCTGACGTTGAAAATTCAAAAGTTGAACAAATTGAAAAAGAGAATCAGCAGTTGAAAGTCAATAATCAATCGCAGAGTGAAAAAATAAATTCATTGGAAAATGATATTGCTTCTATGCGTTCATGCATCGAAACATTATGCGCTGCTAACGAATTAAAATCAACATCAGAAAATTCAATTGTAAATGATGAATCAAGTCTCGGACAGAATAATCCAAATCCTTTTAATGAAAATACTACAATTGGTTTTTATATTGCTGCATCATCAGGCAAGGCAATCCTGAAAATATTTTCGATGAATGGCGAAGCGTTAAAATCATTTATAATTTCAACAAAAGGAAAAGGGCAAATTGAAATTGCAGGTAGCACACTTTCACCTGGGGTTTATACTTATGTGCTGATTGTGGATGATAAGAGTGTTGACACCAAGCAGATGGTGGTAACAAAATAGTAGTCACTACCAGATTTATGCAAATGAAAGGTCAATAAATAGCCGCAAAGTCATTTTGAAACAATCAATGACTTTGCGGCTTTCTTTATTCCACTCAACCAAAACCATATTCCACTCAATGACCCGAAATCAGAAAAACAATGTATCTAAATCTGATTCATAATTTCAAAAAACTATCACATAGCAGGCGAACTGGCAGCTGGCGTATATTCCTATTCCCTTATTGCAGATGGAATTAACATAGGTACAAAACAAATGATTGTAACTAAGTAAAAAAACCTTAGAATACTGTCGAAATATTATTGAAATTGAAATGCGTGTTTCAACTCTCTGTATGGCATTGAAGTATTAAATGAAAAAAAATCACGGATAGAATAATCAAAAGAGTTGCAGCAGATATGATTATTTTCAAACCACTTCAGCAACTGTAAATGTGCTGCCTCCCACAAATATCAAATCATTGAATGAAGCATTTTGAATCGCTTCATTCAATGATTTTTTCACTGATTGATAGGCATTGCCTTTAAGGTTGTAAGCGGTTGCCTTCTCTTTCAATATCATCGCATCTAATCCCCGCGGTATATTTGCTTTACAAAAATAATAAGTTGCTTTTCGCGGAAGCATCTTCAGAATTTTATCAATGTCTTTATCGTTCACCATTCCCAAAACAAAATGCAAATGCTGATGAGGAGTGTTGCTAATGTTTTTCAGAACAAGTTTTATTCCATCTTCATTATGTGCGGTATCACAAATCACTAAAGGTTTTTTGGACAGTATCTGCCAGCGTCCCTGCAAACCTGTTGTTGACTTTACGGATTTTAATCCATTGTAAATTGCTTTATTATTTATGATGAAATGTTTTTGCAGTAGTTCAATACTTTGTAAAACAGTAACTAAATTTTTTTGCTGGTAGTTTCCTGTTAAATCGAGTTTGAGATTTTTATAAATCAACTTCGATTTCTCTTTTACATCTACGGTGAGCAATTCATTTGTAGTTTTAAATGACTTGCTAACTGTTACGCTATAGGCTTTATCAGCAAAATAAATTTCTGAATTTTCCTGATTTGCTTTTTGAATAAAAACTTTATCAGTAACCGCATTTGCCTGACCTATTACAACAGGAATATCTTTTTTTATGATACCCGCTTTCTCATAAGCAATTTTTTCAAGTGTATCGCCAAGCAAATTCTGATGATCAAAACTTATATTGGTAATGATGGATAAAAGAGGTGTGATAACATTTGTTGAGTCTAATCTTCCGCCCAAGCCGGTTTCAATAATTGCTACATCTACTTTTTGTTTTTTAAAATAATCAAAAGCAAGTCCTACTGTCCATTCAAAAAATGAAAGCTGAATTTTTTCACACTCATCTTTGTAATCGTCCACAAAATCACAAACATTTTTTTTTGAAATCATTTTTCCGTTTACACGAATGCGTTCGCGAAAATCTTTTAAGTGTGGAGATGTATAAAGTCCAACCTTGTAACCGGCATGTTGAAATATGCTTGCAAGTATATGTGAAGTGCTTCCTTTTCCATTTGTTCCTGCAATATGAACGCTTTTAAAATGCTCATGCGGATGTTGCAGCAATTGCATCAAAGCATGAGTGTTATCCAAATCCGCTTTATAAGCAGCAGCACCAATGCGATGAAACATGGGCAATTGCTCATATAAATAATTAAGAGTTTGTTGGTAGTTCATTTTGCGTTAGTGAATGAGGCATTTGGCCTTTAGCTGTTAGCTTTTAGCCGTTGGCTTTCCGCTCTCTTTCAAAACTAAATTTTCCTTTAAAATCCTTTTAAGATTATTCAACTAAAAAAATCTTGAACAAATAAAGGTCATTAAAATTAAACGATTGTTTTATTACAAAATAAAAAAGCCCTTAGACGTTTTGCTAAAGGCTAAAAGCTATGCTAAAAGCTTTTTATTCGAGTACAAAATTAAAAGTGATAGTACCCTTTTGAGTTTCCCTTCCATCGGGGCTTGCATTGAAAGGTGTAGCTAAAGCCGCTTCTTTTGCAAGCTTGTATAAATAAGCGCTTGTAGTTGTTGAGCCAACACCACCTGGTATTGCACTAATTACTTTTCCTGATTTATCAACGATAATGTCAACTACAACTTTTCCTGTTTCCTGCGACTTATCAACTATCTTAGGAGACCGCAGCCATCTCCTGCCGGATAAGTTTAAAGAAACACCGGGACCTTTTCCTGTACCAACACCGGGGCCGCTTCCTCCACCGCTTCCTCCTCCATCACCTCCATCATTTCCATTTCCATTTCCATTCTTTCCATAAAAAGGTGATGTTGGGTCTCCATTCGGATTGCCCTGGTCACCCGTTCCGCTTTTTGCATTGCCATCGGAACCTTTCTTGTTAGGTCCTTTGTAAATTGCATTATTATTGAGTTGTCGCTCAGGCTCTTTCTTTTCCACCTTTACAGGAGTTACCGGCACATTAACTTTTGGTTTTACTTCAGGCTTTTTTTCTTCTTTCTTTTTTGGCTCTTTCACATCCACTTCAGTTGTCTTTTCATTGTCCTGCGTTACTAAGTTTGCGTCTTGTTGAACGGGAGGTGGCGTTTGTACTTCCGTTTGCTGTGGTTTAATATCAGTAACCTCTGATGTAGCCTGAACATCACCACTTGCAGCATCAACAGTTCCGATGCTTACTAAAACTCCGCCACCACCGCCTGCTTCAGCAAAGGGCGGATTAGGCGTACTTATCACAAATAAAAAAAGTAATAAAATAAGTAAACCATGTATTAATATGGTGAGTGCAAGTGATTTATTTCTTATTGTGGTGTCCATGTGAATTTTGAATCCTTTAATTACAGATGAATTGTTGAATCCTTTTCCATAAATAATTTATCTGACAGCGTAAATCGTAAACCGTAATCCGATAGCTATCGGATCGTAAATCAAAAATCATTTTTTCGATGTTTCTGTTGCAAGCACCATTTTTATCTTTAAACGATTACCGATTTCTAAAATATCAACTAATGATTGCACAGGAACTGTTTTATCAACTTTAATTAATGCAGCCGGATCCATTTGCCCTGCAATCATTTGTTGCAACATAGGCTCTAATTGATCAGGAGTAATCTTAGTCGTGCCAATTGCATAATTCAGCTCTGCATCAATTGCTATAACGATAGGATGCTTTACACTCTGCGTTCCGCTTTTTGCATTTGGCAACAACAACTTTAAAACTGTTGGCGTTGCAAATGCAGAAGTGATGAGGAAAAACAACAACAGGAAAAACATAATATCAGTTAGTGATGAAGTATAAACTTCGCCCACGTAACGTTTCTTTCTTTTTAAATCCATGATGAGATTTACGATTTTTGATTTACGATTTACAATTTTCAAAATGCGGTTTTTCTTCCGCTTTACCTCCGATTTACTTCACAGGTTCTTCTAACAAATCAATAAACTCTACAGCATTTATTTCCATCTTATTTATCACGCGGTCAATCATGCCAACTAATACGTGATACAAAATGTATGCGATGATACCTACAGTTAAACCGGCTGCCGATGTTACCATCTTAACATAAAGTCCTCCTGATATTACACCGAGGTCGAGACTGTTTTGCAATGCGATTTGATAAAAGATCTTTATTACTCCGAATATAGTTCCGAGGAAACCAAACATAGGAGCAATAGCAGCTATAACCCCAAGAATATTTAGGTTACGCTCCATTTTATAAATCTCAAGTTTACCTACGTTTTCTATTGCAGCTTCAATATCGCGAATCGGTTTTCCTAAACGCATAATTCCTTTTTCAATCATACGCGCCACAGGTGTGCTGGTATTTTTGCAAAGCGAGCGTGCTGCATCAATATTGCCATGATGCACGTGGTCGCGAATCTGGTTCATAAAGTTCATATCAATTTTTCCCCGATTGCTGATAGTGAAATACCTTTCAAAAAAAATAAAAACTGCAATCACCGAAAGCAATGCAATGGGATACATAATGGTCCCGCCTTTTTTTACGATTTCCCAAACAGGCATATCAGGAATTTCGGCAGGCGTTGGTGCTGCGGCAATTTGATGAAGCGTATCAGCCACCGCACTTCCGCTAACCGACATTTGAAGAAGAATTGAATTGAGCATATTATATATTATAATTTATAAGGGGTATGAAATATCTGAACGCTGATTATTAAATTCGAAACAAACAAAATTTAAAACCTGGAATTTCTTAAAGCATGTTTTAGTTTTGATGAATATTTACATTCATTTTAAAACTGGACAAAATTACATGGGAGTAAGACTATGCTATAAGTATGTGATGTTAGTTACTAACAAAAGTATGTTAGCGTATAAACGGAAAATGAAAATGGTTATTGTGAAGGAAAACGTTTTGATTTATTTCTCCACATAAACCGAAGTGCTTGGAAAAGCAAAACTCAAATTATTTTTTTCAGCCAATTCCATAATTTTAAAAATCACTTCTTCCTTGGTAACTATATGTTCATCCCATTCATTGGTTTTTACAAAAAATAAAACAACTACCTGCAAAGCGTTTGGTGTCATCTCATGCAATCGAACAGCGTAACCGTCATCTATTTCTGATTTATCCTTCAAAAAAACTTTTAAGTCTTCCATAAAATTTCTGAGGTCGCTTGCTTTTGAATTGTACCTGAAATCAACTAACATCCGGCTGCGATAGAGTAAACGTTCAGTAAGATTATCCAACTCGGCATCTATCATTTTTTTATTTGGTATGGTTACGTAAGACCGTTCAAGCGTACGAATACGGGTGCTTCTGAATCCGATGTGTTCTATTCTTCCCTGGGTGTTGCCAACCTTTATCATATCGCCAACCACAAATGGCTTATCTAAAAATATAGTGAACGAACCTAACAGGTTGCCTAATGTTTCCTGCGCTGCAAGGGCAATGGCCAAACCTGCAATACCTGCACCGCCAAGCAATGCAGCAATGTTAAGATCGTATATACTACCGAGCAGAAAAAAAACTGCAAGTATGATTGCAATAATTTTTAATGACTCCTTAATAAATGGAACCAGCATGTTGTCAGTTTTACTCTCGGTAAGTGAGGCGCGCACAGCAAGCACCAATCCAAAGTATTCAATGGCACGAACAGCAACCCAGGTTATAGAAAAAACAAGAGCAGTTTGAAAAATCCTCCATAAGGCTAATCGGATACCTGAATTATCATCATGTGCAATGTTCCATTCATTCGGGAACTCCAATTGGTGGAATGCAAAAAATAAAGTTAGCGTGATAATGAAAAAACTAAATGGTCTTTGAAGTAATTCTGTAAATTTTTTAATGCCGACACTAACAAATTTTTTCTTGAATATTGAATACAACAGCTTCGAAAAAGTTTTTGAAAAAAATCTGCGAAGTAAAAAACCCGTAAAAAGTATGCCTGCAAAAATGAGGTAGTCTTTTACCTGGTTGCCATAAAAGTATTCGTTTATAAATTCCATTTTTTCTGCGAATTAACTTCTTTGTTACTATTTATGGATGAAAAGCCTTGTGTTTTTTTGCTTTTAATAAATAGGTTGTTTAATCGGGAAATGTTAATGTTAAAAATTGTGTTTATAATTTTCATCAAATTTTTAAAGATATTTATTTGTACAGGAACTTTTTCCTATTTTTGTAGTACACAAGTAATCCAATCGCAACATAAAATTTGTGTATTAAACATGGGTACGAATAAAAGTAAAAAGCCTGCAAACTCAAAAAAGTCTTCTGCAGCAGACGATTTTCACAAGCCGTCAAAAATGAAACCCTTAAAGGGAAAGAAAAAAAGCTGGGAGGATGACGATAACATGGACGAACCGGTTTTGGACGATGACTTCAAAGGGTTTGATGATTTGGATAGCATTGATGATGACGATGACGATTTTTAATCATTGAGTCTGAACACGACTTCCAACCCGACCATCACCGGCCGGGTTTTTCATTTTCTGTCATGCAATTTTTCCTTTGTAAATGGCTCCGGAGCAACTATCGCGCTTCGCACCGGTTACAGAACTGAGTACATTGACTTCGCCCCTGAAACGCAACACACCAAGAAAAGCAAAAATGAGCGCTTCTTTAAATTCAATGATTTTTTTTTGGGGAATAATAATTTCGGCTGTTAAATTTTTTCTGAAAAGTTCAATGAGAAAGTCATTGTAAGCACCTCCGCCTGTTACTAATATTTTAGGAGTTGAATTGATCTTTTGCTTTTGATTTAATGTAACCTTTGAAAGATTATTTTTTAGCTGAACAGCAATATGCTCGCAACAGGTACTAAGTTTATCTTCGTCAGATAGCGGGCTTTTATTAAACAACGGTGCAACATTATTTTCAAAATATTCCTTACCAATAGATTTTGGAAACGGTCTTTTGCTAAATTCAAGATTGTTCAATGCATTTAATAAGTTAACATCAACCTTTCCCTTTCTTGCATACTCACCACCATCATCATAAGCTAAACCTTTTGCCGCCACTACGTAGTTTAAAGCCATGTTTGCATAACAAATGTCGGACGCAATTCTAACATTGCCTTTAACCGGCTCATCTATATCAAAAGAAATATTTGCAATGCCACCAAGGTTAAGGCAATAATCAAACTGGTGAAACAACATTTTATCACCAATCGGAACTAACGGAGCGCCTTGCCCACCCAGTGCAACATCGGAAGTTCGAAAATCACTAATTACATCATACCCTGTAAGTGCGGCTATAATTGCACCACTCCCTATCTGGGTTGTAAACGGAATATTTTTATTATCGCTTTTACTTTTAAGCGGCTGATGAAAAACGGTATGACCATGACTGCTTATAAAATCAGGTTTAATTTTATAATCTGAAATAAAATCTAAAATCCATTCCGAATAAAGATGAGCCAATTCAGCATCTAAACTCATCAATTCCATTGCAGAAAATGTATGCGCTGTGCGTAGCTTTTCGCTTTGAGTTTTGTTGTAGGCAAACGTTTTACAATCCCTTATTTCAAAAACCCATTGATTTTGGTGAAACTGAAATCGGCAAAAGGCAATATCAAGGCCATCCAGCGAAGTGCCCGACATGAGTCCGATAACATTATAGGTGTTCAAATTTGTTTGCTAAAATAGTTAAACAGGCTGCAAAGAAGCAATATTTTTGGGTAAAAGTTAAAGTTTATCAAGAATATGCATTGAAAAATTTTAAAGTCCGCTTAAATGATTTACTTTTGTGCATCTTTTTTTAACACTCCTGATAATACCTTTTTAATATGCATATTCAGCTTACCGAAGAACATGAGATGATTCGCAAGGCCGCCCGCGACTTTGCAGTAAACGAATTATTACCTGGTGTAATTGAACGTGATGAACTACAGAAATTTCCAAAAGAGCAAATAAAAAAGCTTGGAGAACTGGGTTTTCTTGGAATGATGGTTGACCCCAAATACGGTGGTGGCGGTATGGATACCATTTCTTATGTGCTGGCTATGGAAGAAATTTCAAAAATTGATGCTTCCACCTCAGTGGTGATGTCAGTTAATAATTCATTGGTATGCTGGGGACTTGAAACTTATGGAAATGAAGAGCAGAAACAAAAATATTTGGTACCATTAGCAAAGGGAGAAATTATTGGCGGGTTTTGCCTTTCAGAGCCTGAAGCAGGCAGCGATGCTACTTCGCAACGTACTACCGCTATTGATATGGGTGATCATTATTTGTTAAACGGAACAAAAAACTGGATTACGAATGGAAATTCAGCTTCGGTATTTTTAGTGATTGCTCAAACTCATGTTGAAAAAGGTCATAAAGGAATTAATGCATTCATTGTAGAAAAAGGTTGGGAAGGTTTCCAGGTTGGACCAAAAGAAAACAAGCTTGGTATTCGCGGCAGCGATACACATTCACTCATGTTTACCGATGTAAAAGTTCCGAAAGCTAACCGTGTGGGTGAAGATGGATTCGGGTTTAAATTTGCAATGAAGATATTGGCCGGAGGCAGAATAGGTATTGCCTCTCAGGCATTGGGCATTGCGTCAGGAGCTTATGAACTTTCATTAAAATATGCACAGGAACGAAAAGCATTTGGCAAAGAAATTATGCATCACCAGGCCATCCAATTTAAGCTGGCCGATATGGCTACACAAATTGAAGCCGCACGTATGCTTTGTCTTAAAGCGGCATGGCTAAAAGACCAGAAACAGGATTATGCATTAGCAAGCTCAATGGCAAAATTATTTTCATCAAAAGCTGCAATGGAAATCACAGTGGAAGCTGTTCAGATTCATGGCGGTTATGGTTTTGTAAAAGAGTTTCATGTGGAGCGCTTAATGCGCGATGCTAAAATTACGCAGATATATGAAGGCACATCAGAGGTGCAGAAAATTGTAATCAGTCGTGCAGTTTTAAATAATTAATTTTCTAAGAATAAAACGACTTTAATCCCCATACAAAAAAATGAAGGGCAGTTCTAAAAATTCACCTTTAGACCTCTCTCCCCTTGGAGAGATAAGAGCGAGGTGTGAGAAAAAACGAATTTTTATAACTGCCATGAAGGAATTTAAATCATGTTATTGCAATATGTTTTTAGCAGTTTTTTTCTGCTCATTATTTTTTGCATGTGTGCCGCAAAAAAAGATTGTTTATTTCCAGGATAAATCATCAGAAAATAAAGACACTACTCATTATTCAGTGCCTCAAAAACCTGATATGAAAATATACAAAAAGGATATTTTAACAGTGGTGGTTTATACTGAAAATCCCGAAGCATTACCCGGAATCGGATCTTCAATTGACACTAAAGTAGTGGACAATCGCCCGTCTTATGAAAAAGGTTTTACTGTGGATGATGCCGGTGATCTTACCCTGCCATTGGTTGGAAATGTGCATGCAGCAGGCCTCACCGTTGACCAGGTTAAGCAAGCCATTGTGCAGAAATATAAAGTGTATATAGCTAACCCTGTGGTGGTAGTTAAGAAGTTAAGTTTTAAAGTCTCCGTTTTAGGAGAAGTTACTCACCCTGATATTTATTATGTAAATAATGAATCTATTACATTATTGGAAGCGCTTTCGATGGCAGGAGATTTAACCAAGTATGGAAGCCGTACTGATGTAAAAGTAATTCGCAGCATTAATGGTAAGCAGGAAGAGTTTATGGTGGACTTAACAGACAAGAATGTATTGTATTCACCACTTTTTTATCTAATGCAGGACGATGTGATTTATGTGCGCCAGTTGAAATCAAAACGTTGGGCTGATATAAGCCCGCAGGTAAGCATCATTACTTCTGTTATTTCAGTTACTGTGGCAGTTGCAACACTTTTAATCGTTACATCTCAAAAGTAAATTACAATTCCCCTATATATTTTAAATTTAAAGATGATCTATAATGTCAGTTAATCCTAACATAGTTAAAAAAGCACATTCAGATGAGTTAGACCTTGGCAAAATATTTTCTGCCCTGCTTGCCAAGTGGTACTACTTTGTAATTGCACTTATTTTATTTGTTTCATTGGCTTTGTTTTATCTTTATGAAGCTGTGCCCACTTTCCAGGCTACATCAAGCATCATAGTTAAAGAAAGCGATAAAACTGCCACCGGGGCAACCCTTGATTTATTATCGGGCGATATGTTTGCAAAACAAACCAATGTATCAAACGTGCAGTCTATACTTTCATCTAATACGGTATTAAATGAAGTAATAAAAAGGTTGGAAATTATTAATACTGTTTATGATAATACCAACTTAATAGCTAAACCGCTTTATAAAAACAGGCCGTTTAAAGTTGAAAGCGCTGCGCTTAATAAATGGTATTACAACTCACAAAAGTTTTATATAAAACTTTTAAATGAGCGAAGCTTTCAAATCACTTTTGATTACGATGGTTCAGTATTACCTGATTTTCATTATCAAAAAATTCATCAGTTTGGAGAGGTAATCACAACAAAATATTTTTCCTTTCGCCTTGTTCGTAATGACTCCGTACCTATTGACGTAGAAAATGCAAGCGACTTCTCTTTTATTTGCGAAGACATGCCTACCCGTACAAGTGATTTGCTTACTAACCTTACACAGACCAATCCTGATAAAACTACAATAATTAATCTTGCTTATAAAGATAATAATCCTCAGTTGTGCTTAGATGTGCTTAATACTATGGCGCAGGTTTTTATTGAAAATGAATTGGCGCTTAAACGAAATGATGCTTATACTTCGTTAGCTTTTATTGATCAGCAATTAGAAGAAAAGAATAAAAAACTTGAGGAAATTGAACAGCAACTACAGCAATATAAATCTGAGAAGGGAATTACCGATCCGGGTGCGCAATCAAATTTAATATTTTTAAGCATTACTAACACCGAGAAACTAAAATCAGATAATGATGCAAAACAAAAATCATTAGATAACCTTTCTAATTATATAAAAAGTAATTCCGACATGAGTAAGCTCTCACCTTCCAGTGTAGGAATTAATGACCAGCTTTTAGAAAATTTAATAAATGATTACCAGGATTTATTGACCAAAATACAAGGATTAGAAACGGCTGTGAGTTCACCAACGCCACAGCTAAAGGCACTTAAGCAACAGTTGGAAACTAAAAAACAATCGCTAATCGAAAATATTCAATCTATAAAAAGCCAAACCATTATTGCAGGCAAACAGTTGCAACAGGAAATAAACAAGTATCAAAGCACAATTGCATCAATGCCTGAAAAAGAAAAGGGTTTAATTGAAATACAAAGACAGCAGTCGGTTACTCAAGAGGTGTATCAGTATTTATTGCAGAAAAAACAGGAAACCCTTATTGCAACACAAACAGCCACGCCCGATAATCGCGTGCAGGATAAAGCCGTGGTAGCTACCAAACCTGTGGCACCGGTTAAAATGCTCATACTTGCGATTGCTGTAATCCTTTCATTTATATTTCCTGCAACAATAATTTTTATACAAAATGTATCGCGCAGCACTGTAGCCAATCGTGATGATATTGACTTTAATACCACCATTCCTGTGCTAGGCATTATCGGAAAAATGAGAGGCAAAGACAATAACTATGTAAATCATAATCCTAAATCAATTGTTGCCGAATGTTTCCGTTCCATCCGCACTAATATTCAATTAGCCGAAACCGGCAATGACAAGAAGGTGATTATGATTACCAGCACCGTAGCAGGCGAAGGCAAATCTTACACTGCCTTGAATCTTGCAGTAATGTTTGCACTACAGAATCACAAAACACTACTGCTTGGTTTCGATTTTCGCAAGCCACGGCTTTTCAAAGAATTTGGTTTGAATAACGATAAAGGCTTAAGCTCATTTTTACACGGCAAAGCATCAATGACTGAAATAATTCAAAAGACTGAATTGCAGGAATTAGATTTAATAACTGCCGGACCTATACCTGATAATCCTTCTGAATTATTGAGCAAAAACGAAGTGGCGGAACTTTTCAAAACCTTCCGTGCTAAATACGATTACATTATTATTGATACTCCCCCAATAGGCGTATTAAGCGATGCTTATGTAATTATGAAATACAGCGACATGAATCTTTATGTGATTCGTGAACATTTCAGCAAGACTTCTTTTATCAGGTCTTTAAATGATTTAAATCTCGAAGGCAAGGTTTGGAATATGCACATCATATTAAATGCTGCTAACCTCAGCAAAAAATTCAATGCGAATTACGGCCACTACCATGGCTACAGCGGCAAGTACCGCTACTATGCCGATAATGAAGTGAAGCCCGGCTTTTTTAAACGTATGTTCAGGAGAGATTAAAATACACAAAGAAGACTTTTAAGGTACGTTTAGAGTTCAGGAAGGAGGAGTAACTTCCCTGTTTTTTTGCAAACGCTGTTGAAACAAAAATTATTTTGTTGAATAAGTAATTATGGAGCGTTTATATTTGCCTTCAATGAACAGAGAGCAGGCCAGATCAATTATTCAAAAACTTGTTGAACGTTTTAGCGAACATCAAAAAGATTATCACCTGCCGGAATACAATGAACAAAAGGCAAGACAGGATTTCATAAATCCTTTTTTCAAAGCATTGGGTTGGGATGTTGATAATGAAAAAGGTGATTCTGAAGCTTATCGCGAAGTAATTTACGAAGACAAAGTTTTTGTTCGTGGAAAAGCCAAAGCACCCGATTATGGTTTTCGCCTTTCAGGTAGTGGGAAAAAACGTTTGTTTTTTGTAGAAGCAAAAAGACCTTCCGTTGCGTTAAAAACAAATAAAGAATCTGCCTATCAGTTAAGGCGTTATGGAAGCAGTGCGCAAGCTTATGTTTCTATACTCACTAATTTTGAGGATTTTATTGTTTACGATTGCTCCCGTGTTCCTAACCTGAACGATAGCGCAAGTGTAGCCCGCTTAAAGCATATCTATTTTGAAGACTACATAAAAGAGTTCGATTTTATTTACGATACCTTTTCGCATGAAGCAGTTACCAAAGGACGTTTCGATAAGTTCGTTCAAAGCGATGCCAACAAAAAAGGAAGCCAGACACTTGATAAAGAATTTGTACAAAGTCTTGACCAATGGCGTAAATATCTCGCAACAAGTATTGCTGTAAATAATCGTAAATTAACTGATGAAGAAATAAATTTTGCAGTGCAGCAAACTATTGACCGTTTAATCTTTCTGCGCTTTTGCGAAGACCGCGGAGTTGAACCTTATGCACAATTACAAAAATCTGTTTCGCAAGGTGATGCTTATAAAAATCTCTTTCACCTTTTTGAACAAGCCGATGATAAATACAACAGCGGGCTGTTTGATTTTGAAAAAGACACAATAACAGCTAAACTTAAAGTTGATAATAAAGTTGTCAAATCTGTAGTGGCCGACCTTTATTACCCGCTGTGCCGTTACGAGTTTGCTGTAATGCCTGTAGAAGTTTTAGGAAATGCTTACGAGCAGTTTCTTGGCAAAGTAATTCGCACTACACCGGCACGTAACGTAATAATTGACGAAAAGCCCGAAGTGCGCAAAGCAGGTGGCGTGTATTACACACCGCAATACATTGTTGAATACATTGTAAAGAATACGGTTGGCAAATTGATTGATGGTAAAAAACCAAAGGAAATTGAAAAGATAAAAATTGTTGACCCTGCCTGTGGCAGCGGTTCTTTTCTTTTAGGTGCTTTTGAATATTTGCTTAGTTATCATATCAATTATTATCATCAAAACGGATATGTCAATAAAAAGGGAAAGGACAATCCATTTACACCACAAGGCACTTTAACCACTCGTGAAAAAAAGCGAATACTGCTAAGCAATATTTATGGTGTTGACCTTGATGCAAACGCTGTAGAAGTAACCAAGCTAAGTTTGCTTTTAAAATGTATGGAAGGCGAAACCGAAGCCAGCATCAAGCAACAGATAAGTTTATTTCATGAACGTGTATTGCCCGACCTTGATAGCAATATTAAATGTGGCAACAGTTTAATTGATATGGAAGGTGAATTTGATTTGGATAGTGATTCAATGGTGAAACCGTTCAATTGGAAGAAAAATTTTCCTACTGTTTTTAAGCAAGGCGGATTTGATGTTGTAATAGGAAACCCGCCTTATTTAAGAATGCAAGGGTTACAAGAATCACAGCCATTTGCAATTGATTATTATAGAAAGCATTACCAGGCAGCTAAATCGGGAAACTTTGATTTGTATGTTTTGTTTGATGAAAGAGGGTTCAATCTTCTAAATGAAACTGGAAACATGGGTTTTATTCAGCCACATAAATTTTTTCAAGCCGATTTTGCAGAAGGAATAAGAAATTTTATCTCCAAAGAAAAAGCACTGGCTGAAGTTGTAAATTTTGGTTCACAACAAGTTTTTGCTGATGCGACAACTTATACTTGCTTGTTATTTTTAAGCAAGAAGAAACAGAAAGAGGTTAAAATTTCATCCGTAAACGATTTAGGAATATTTGCTACTGATAGTTCCAAATTAGAAACATTCATTTCTGCTCAACCAAAAGAAAATACAAAATGGAATTTTGTTTCCGAAGTAAAACAATCTTTGTTTGACAAACTGTATAAGCTACCAAACACCTTGGAGGATATAACCCGTAAAATATTTGTGGGCTTACAAACAAGTGCTGATAAAATTTATGTTCTTGAAACAAGAAAAGAAAAAACTAAAACAATTATTGTTTATTCAAAATCTTTAGACGAAGAAATTGAAATTGAGAAAGGCTTATTAAAACCTTTCTTAATGGGTAAGGATGTAAAGCGGTATGAACCGCTTACTCCGAGGAACTATGTGATATTTCCTTATCAAGTTGCAAATGGTTTAGCGCAGTTGATGAATCGTGATTTCATAAAAAATAATTTTCCATTAGGTTGGAATTATCTTTCAAGAAATAGAAAGGAACTTGAAGAAAGGGAAAAGGGTAGTTTTATTAATACATGGTGGCAATTCGGGCGAACACAAAATTTAACAGAATTCGAGGCGGTAAAAATTTGCACCCCTGAAATTGCAATCAAGCCACAACTAACAATTGATACAAAAGGAACTTGCTATCACACAACGAAAGTTTACAGTTTCGTTTTTAATAAAAACATAAAGGAGGATGAAAAATATTTTTTAGGAATATTAAATTCACCTGTGCTATGGTATTTCTTAAGTTCCACGGGATATGTTTTAAGAGGGGGATACTTCACCTTCAAAACGGAATATCTTAAGCCCTTTCCAATTAAACTTGTTGATTTCAAAAATAAAACACAAGTTGACCAACATAACCAAATTGTAAAACACGTTGACCTCCTTCTAAAATTAAACGAAGAAATAAAAGAAGAACAACAACTCCCAACAAAAATCGAACAGATAAAACAACGCATCCAGCACAGCGAAGAAAAGATAAACCAATTGGTTTATGAGTTGTATGATTTAACACCAGATGAAATTAAAATAATTGAAGGTGAAAGCAATTAATAAAGATTCAAGGCTAATTAAAATTCTAAAGAATTTAAAGGTTGGAAGAATTGACAATATTCAAAAACTGAAAGATTTACCTTACAATGAACTGAAAAGATTTAAGGATAATTATTGGAGTGGTTATCAATTGTCGAAAGAAAATAATAATAAAATAAGTGAAATGGTACTTTATGAAAAATACTCCATAATTAACGAGGCAATTACTATAAAGAAAGGTAATGAAGAAGAAGTGTGGGATTCATTAAGTTGAAACATTTTTGAGTTAAAAGCACAAAGAGAATGAGCATATCAGTTCGCATAAAAGATTGTATAGACCATCACGATGAGTATGTTGCTATTATGGCAACCTTGCCCGATAAGGAGTTGGCAAAAAAACTTGATTTGGTTCACATACAAATGGCCATTGCCGAGCAAAAGAAAAACACCCCTTCGCTCGAACT
>JBDTRM010000078.1:0-12156 GCA_039931675.1 Bacteroidia bacterium
TATCTTATCACAAATATAAGTCCTCCTCCAATGCTTAAAGTAAATAAATCTTTATCATATCTAATGTCTTCGCTTGTGGAAATATTAGTATTTAAGTCTGTTGTTTTCTTTGTAAATGTAATGTCTGTTTTGTAATATGAGGTCATTACGTCTATGTTTAGATAAAACCTCTTTGATAATTTGTAACCTAATGCTGTTGATGTTGCAACAATAAAATGGTCGTTGGGTCTTTTGCCTGAATCATATGAAACCTCTATTAAATTATTTGAGTTTTTCTGTTTCAAAAGTGCCTTGCCCCAATCGGTGTAAAATGAACTAACTCCAATTGAAAATTTTGGATAAATAAAAAATCGTTTTTTTTCATACCTATAAATCAAGCCTATAAAACCACGTTCAAAATTGCCACTAAATGGATTGAAATCGTCATAGCTTGCACCAGTAGAAGACGTAACATAATAATTGTCCTCGTAGTCTGACTTCATAGCATTTGAAAAATTGTCTGCTCTTTTAGAAATATTTCCAGCAGTCATTCCCTGGAAGTTAAACTCTAAACCCCAATGTTTGTGAAAAAAATACGAAACTGATAGAACTTGCCAATACGTTGAATTATCACCATACTCAAACAAATTATCTGCAATACGCCCGTCCAATAATTTGGTAATTAGAATATTTATTCCATAGTTAGGTCTTGTCTGCCATTTTGATTTATAATTCAAAGTATCCTGACAATAGGAGTTTACAGAAAAGAAGCCCCAAAACAAAGCAGAGATAAAAATACTTCGCATTATATTAAATCAATTAAGGTTGTCATTCCTTCAAGAGTCCGACCATCAGACAAGGTGATTTTAATCTTAAAGTAATGGCTCTGGTTTAAACTTGGCGGTGTCATAAGTAGTGCATCAAATGTTAACTCTAATTCGCTTTCGCTGTATAAAATAGTATTGTACTTTTTTATAAAATCTGTAATTGTGCTAAACGAAGAACTTTTAAATACTTTAAAATAGTCTGAAACATCTGAATTAGCAGGATGATTTGTATCAAAGTCGTTTAATGTAAAAATTTGAATAGCAGTCACGCTGTCTCTTGCTAATAATTGGTTTGGTGGCGGGCAGTCGCAACTTGTCGCATAAGCTGCTTGAATAAATATAGATTTGGAAGGGCTTAAACAAGCTGTCTTTTCTCGGTTCATCTGTGTCCTAATTCCATATGCTTCTTTCGGAACTGAATTTGCAGTTGTTGTTATTGGCTCGCTGCCACTATTGTCTATGTTATTAACTACAATTGTCTTGTTCGTATAGTGTCCGATTAAAGGGTCTATGCAGTCGCAACAGGAGACTAAAACCTCTGCAATCAAAGGAAAGAGTATAACGATTAAAATTTTGTTTATTCTCATGTCTGTCAATTTTGTAGTGTTGTCATTAACTTGCGCCTAACTTATATATATCCGAAGGTTTGTTTCGCATATACAACCAGTTTTGGGTAGCTATGTGAAAGTTTGTTTCGTTTATGCGTCAAACATAATATTTTATAAATCATCAAATGGACTTTTAATGTTCTGTAGGCTTTTTGTACTTACATGTGTATAAATTTCCGGGGTTTTTGAAAGTTTAAAATCATAGCTTTTGCTTGTAGGTTTTATACTACAAAAATCTAACTACAATGATTTTATCATTGCGCACTCAAAATCGAATGCGATTAATAATCACTCGTCAAGAATTATATTCACAAAAACTATTTATTAAAATGAAAAGAAAAATTACTTTAATTCTTATTGCAATTGTTACAACAATTAGTATTCAAACTTCACAAGGACAGTGGAGCACAGCTACATTAAGCTCGGGTCGTGACTTTATGGCCGCAGCATCATTTGGTACTAAGGCAGTATTTGCAGGCGGTATCGGAATTACAACCATCCTGACATCTACAAGCGATGTTTACAATGCAACTACAGGGGGATGGTCAACCGTTACAATTTCAAAAGGCCGTACCTCACTTGCAGCCGGTGCTGCCAACAATCGTATTATATTTGCAGGTGGTGCCGATGACTGGATTCTTTCAGTATTTGATAACGTTGACATTTATAATACAACAACTGGTGCATTGAATTCAACAACGATGTCAGTAGCACGTGCAAAACTTGCCGGAGCAGGTGCAGGCACCAAAATTGTTTTTGCAGGTGGCGAAGATGGAAATACTGCTCTCAATACAGTTGACATATACGAAAGCGGGACTAACACATGGACTACAGCGCAATTATCAGCTCCCAGGTTTAACCTATGCGGTGCAAGTGCAGGAAACAAAATTGTATTTGCAGGAGGCACTGATTTTAACTCAAATTTTTATAGTAATGTTGATATTTATGATGTTACCACAGGCGTATGGACTGCAGCTCAACTTAGTGAAGCCCGCGCCAATTGTGCGGCTACTTCGCAGGGGGATAAAATTTATATCGGAGGCGGTTCAACTGCAACAGGCGAAAGCAAGGTGATTGATATTTATGATGTGATTACCAATACATGGACTGTTGATTCATTGTCGCAGGCGCGTGCATATCTTTGTGCCGGTACTGCACTTAACCGCGTGTTTTTTGCAGGTGGAGGTGATGCTAATTTAAGCTCCGCTTATAAAACAGTTGATATTTTTAATACAACTACCAATGCCTGGACAGTTGATTCTCTATCGGCAGCACGCACACTTGCATCAGCCACAGGTGTGGGTAATAAGTTTATAATTGGCGGTGGTTTTGCAGGAGGTTTTGGTTTTCCATTAAATTCTGTTGAGATATATACAGTAGTAAATACAGGTATTGAGCAGGTTTTGGATAACCAATCAGCTTTTCAGTTAATGCCAAATCCTGCAACTGATAAAGTTGAAATTAATTTAAACAGCAATATTAAAACCGCAACGCTTGATGTGTTCAACTCAATTGGCGAAAAGGTTTATACAAAAAATGTTGAAGTAGGTTTGACCTCAGTTTCAGTTTCGATAAATAATTTCCCTGCCGGTATTTATTTTGTAAAACTATATGATGGTGAAAATGTTTTCACTCAAAAATTAATAAAAGAATAATTGCGATTAATGTATTAACGGAATAAACAATAAAGTCCATTAATTATTAATAGAAGTATTAAACCCAAAAGAATTAACTATAGTTCTTTTGGGTTTATTTTTTGAATAGATAGAAGACATCTTGAATTGTAATCATTCTTGTATTCTATAAAAAGCTATTATTGCAAACATTAATTATTGTATCACTCCGGCAATTATGGGCAGCTATCAACTAAGCACCCGGGCTTATCTTCCATTCAAACATTATTGTTCCTTGTAAAAAAATCCCCGTAACCTGGTAACATTCCAAACAATTGCACATTGATAAAATCAACATGATTTTATTTTGTTGCAACTGAAACTTTAATACTCATCATCAATCAAAAATTTAATCAAATGAAAAAAAATTATACACTGTTGATTATAGCAATTTTATTTTGTGCGAACGCTTATGCGCAAAATCAGAATACTGCCGATTCGCTTAAGTTAGATTCACTCAACAAAGCGAATGAGCAATTAAAAATGCAGAACGACAGCATAAAAGCAAAATCGCAAACAACAGTTGCACCTGCTCAATCGTCATCCGGGAAACGCAGAGACACCCGGCCATTTTCGGAGCGCATTGACTTCGATATCAATACCGGTTTTTGGATAGACCCTTCAAGTACATTTTTTGAAATATCTCCTGTAGTATCTTACAGGTTTCCTAAAATTATTTCGATCGGTGCCGGTCCTACCTACATTTATAATCACGACAGGGTTAATAACGTAAGTCTTAATGGATTTGGCGGTAAGGTTTTCACCAGAGCCCAACTGACATCCTGGTTTTATGCTTACACTGAATACCAGGGCATCAATAATCAATACATAACGGAATTTGATAATGTAAACAATAAATTAATCAAGGACACTCATTATGTTGACAGCTGGTTTGTGAGTTTAGGAATAAATATAAGGGTAACCAAGAGGAGAGGAATCAATATGCAAGCCTTGTATGATGTACTTTACGATAAAGAAACATCGCCTTATTATAGTGCCTGGACTTATCGTGTTGGGTTTGGCTTTTAATAATCAAAGTCATAAAATATAATTTATCAAAATGAAAAAATTTGCAGCATTCATTGCTTTCGGATTATTGCTGGGCATTACAGCAAAGGCACAAACAGAAACAGAAATTACACCTTTTGGCGGATATGTTTTTGATGCATCTTTTAATGTTCAAAATGGCAAAGCAAAAATATTGGCATCGCCTGATTATGGTTTGCATTTATCGTTTCCACTGAGATATGAAGATGGACAGATAGAATTTACTTACGAAAGGCAGGACACCAAAATAAGGACTAATGGTACTGATGCTACCGGCATGAACATATCAGATACTATACCCGTAAGTATTAATTATTTTTTAATAGGAGGCGTTTTTGAGGAATACAGAAAACCTCATCACGTTATTCCTTTTGGTGGTGTGCAATTAGGTGCAGGCATAATTGCCGGTAAAGAAGATTATGGCTCTGTTGTTCCCTTTTCGTTTGCCTTTAAAGCAGGATTAAAATATTTCATCAATGACAGAATTGGATTTCGCCTGCAGGCACAAATGAATATTATGGTCATTTTCGAAGGATCTGATTTATACTGTGGCGTTAGCACTTCGGGATCGGGTTGCGGTTTTATTGTAACTGCTACATCATCTACCGGTCAATTCGGATTAGGAGGCGGATTGGTATTTAAGCTTGCGAAAGCAAAGAAAAAAGAAGCTTCACCTCAGAAAGATTTATTTTAATCCCAATAATTGCAAAAGCATTCAATTAATTTTTTTCAAATTTGTATTCAAACAATCAATATATCTTAACTCTTATTATTATGAAAAGAATATTATTTCAAACAGTTGCTGCCATTTTTATTGCCTCATTTATTATTTCCTGCACCGATTATACAACCGGTTCAGATGTTCTTAAAAAGGTGGATTTTAAAAAATTTAAAACTTATGCGTGGCTGCCTATAATTGATTCAGTTATGGTTAATGATATTAACCGCGAGCAACTGAACACATACATTTTCACAACCATTGATCAACAGCTTAATAAAAGAAAGATGACCATTGATACCGTTAAACCAGATGTGCTTATCAGGTTTGCAGTAATTTTAAATAACAGTTCTGCTTTGGTTACAACACCTATTTACGAATCACGACCGGCTGTAGGATATTCTTACGGATATTACGGCAGTTCGATGTATTATTATAATCAAACTGTACAGGTAGGCACACAAACCAACAAGGTGCTTTACCGTAACGGAACTTTGGTGATTGATTTGATTGACCACTCTACTAATGAAGTAGTTTGGCGCGGTTACGCTTATCATTCAAAAGAAGAAGATATGCAACGCCCTAACCTTGATGAAATGCGTAAAAAAGTTGCAGAGGTGGTAGCTGATATTTTCTGGAAATTTCCGATTAAGAGATAAAGCGTCATGCTGAACTTGTTTCAGCATCTGTTTCAAGGTTTTTCCATTGTCAGTCTTTCGCTGCGTCAGATGCTGAAACAAGTTCAGCATGACATCACCTTTCGGCATGACACCACCTTTCGGCATTACATCACCTTACTTACTTACTTACTTACTGATGTTACATTATCAGCACTTAATAAATATTCTTTTTCAAAAATAAAAACATGAACATCCTGTGCGCTTTGGTTTTCAATTTCAACTCCGGTTGCATTGACTTTTATTTTTAACAGCGCACCGCGAAACATAATTTTAAAAGAATAAGATTGCCATTGCGATGGCAGGAACGGAATAAAGTGCAGTTGATTATTTCTGACACGCATACCACCAAACCCCTGCACTATACTCATCCATGTACCAGCCATGCTGGTGGTGTGGCATCCGTCTTCGGTATCGTTATTATAATCATCAAGATCTAATCGCGCTGTGCGCAAATACATTTCATAAGCTTTATCAATATTACCAATGCTGCAAGCCAGGATTGCATGTACGCAAGGCGAAAGCGATGATTCGTGTACAGTGCGCGGTTCATAAAAATCAAAATTATTTTTAATGGTTTGTTTGCTAAAGTCATCTTCGAAAAGATAAATGCCTTGCAACACATCGGCTTGTTTTATAAAGCATGAACGCAATATTCTGTCCCAGCTCCATTTTTGATTTAGCGGTCGTTCGCTTGCAGGTATATCTTTTGCAAGAATTTGTTCTTTATCTAAGTAACCTTCCTGTTGTAAGAAAACATCCAACTGTTTATCATAAGGATAAAACATTTTTTTAGTGATGTCTTTCCATTGCTTCAATTCAGTTTTAATATCAAAGTTTGTTTTACTGATGATACGTTTGAATTCTTTCTTGTTTTCATTCTTTACTTGTGTAATAACTTTGCCTGCATAATCTAAACACCACGCAGCAAGGTAATTGGAGTACCAGTTATTGTTTACATTGTTTTCGTATTCATTAGGACCTGTTACACCAAGCATTACATATTTCTTTTTAGCAATGCTCCAGTTAACACGCTGCGCCCAGAAACGCGCAATACCAATTAAAACCTCCAAGCCATATTCAGCAAGATAATGCTTATCGTTGGTATATCGCAGGTAGTTATAAATGGCAAAAGCAATTGCGCCATTGCGATGAATTTCCTCAAAAGTAATCTCCCATTCATTGTGACACTCTTCGCCATTCATTGTAACCATTGGATACAATGCAGCGCCATTTTTAAATCCAAGCTTGGCGGCATTCTCAATAGCTTTTTGCAAATGCTTGTAACGGTAAATTAAAAGGTTGCGCGCCACACGTTCATTAGCCGTGCTCAGGTAAAAGGGGATGCAATAGGCTTCAGTATCCCAATAGGTGCTTCCTCCGTACTTTTCGCCTGTAAAGCCTTTTGGCCCGATGTTCAGTCGTTCATCTTCGCCTGTATAAGTTTGATTGAGTTGAAAAATATTAAAGCGAATACCTTGTTGTGCTGCCACATCACCTTCGATAATAATATCACTTGCTGTCCATTTTTTTGCCCATGCATTTTTATGTGCATTCAGAATAGCATCGTAACCTTTATTGTATATGTTGCTGATATTTGTCCTGCATGCTGCCACCAATTCACTTTTCTCATAATTCTCAGAACTTGTTACTGAACAGTATTTTATAATTGTAATTTCATCATTTGCATTTGCATTGATTTGGAATTGTTGTGCAACATATTTTTCTTTGGAGAGTGGAGTAGGAGCAGTGTCTGACTTTGAACCATTGATCAGTAAAGCAGTATTTATTCCTGTGCAAACATGAAACAAAGTCTTTTTAGTTTCAGTAGTGATGTATGCATCATCAGCCTCAGCCTCGCGATGAATTTCATTCCAGAATTTTTCATCATAATTTGAATCTGAATTTTTTACATCTGCATCAATGTAAGAAGTGATAAGTAATTGCACCACTTGATTTGCTGTAATGCTGTATCTTATCGCAGCACACTCATCATCAACAATACTCATGAAGCGCTGTGCATTTACTTTTACTTCAACACCGTTATTCAATGTTGCAGTGAATGAACGGTTCAAAGTGCCTTCTTTCATATTCAATATACGCTTGAAGTCAATTACTTTGCATGTTGCAAGATTTAATTGCTCACCATTAACTTCAATATTAATTCCCGTGAAGTAAGGCGCATTTAAAACTTTAGCGAAATATTCGGGATAACCATTTTTCCACCAACCAACACGTGTTTTATCGGGATAGTAAACTCCAGCTATATACGTTCCCTGCAAACTTTCGCCTGTGTATTGTTCTTCGAAATTCGCGCGCTGCCCCATGCGCCCGTTGCCGATGCTGAAAAGACTTTCTGAAATTTTATTCAGGTGAGGATCAAAGTTGTTTTCGATAATGTTCCACTCATCGTGTTGGATATACTGCTTCATGGTGCCGGGGTGTTGAGGAGTGAGGAAATGAGGAAATAGGGGAATATGGAAATATGGTTATTTGTCATTTCGAAATCAGTTCATTCGTCATTATTTCATTTGGCTAATTCGTCATTGCGAGGAACGAAGCCCGACCGAACGGAACGGGCGGGCAATCTGTTGATAGTTAATAGGAACATTTGCTGTCGCGTAATTATGTGTCTGACACCCTTTGAGGTGTCTGACACGAAGCACCGCTATTACCACTGCCACTGCCACTACAACTAAATATTCACCAGCGCTTCCCTCAGTGTTTCAAGATTAAAATCTTTGAAGTCGGAGATTACAACATCGGCATTATTCAAAACGTTTTCGTCACCAACACCCACTGAAAAAAAGCCACCACGGTTAGCAGCTTCAATTCCTACCAAAGCATCTTCAAATACCACAGCATCTTCGGGGTCAACGTTAAGCTCGCGGGCAGCACGAAGAAAAACTTCAGGATCGGGCTTGGCTGTGGTTACTTTATTGCCATCAATAATTACATCAAAGTAGGGGAGTAGCTCTATGCGTTCAAGGCAGAGTAATGAATTACGACTTGCACTCCCGAGAGCAATCTTAAGACCGGCATCTTTTATATTATCTAAAAACTCAACCACTCCGGGCAAAATTTCATCAGGTGTTATGTTACTCACATATTCAACATACCAATCATTTTTACGTTTAGCTGCTGCTACTTTTTCTTCCTGGGTTAAAACTACATTGGCCCATTTTAAAATCAGTTCTAATGATTGCATACGGCTAACGCCTTTGAGGTGCTCATTCTGATGTTCATCAAAATCAAAACCATATTCATTGGCTAATCGTTTCCACGCAAGGTAATGATACTTTGCTGTGTCAATCACAACTCCATCAAGATCGAAAATACAAGCTTTGAGCATGTTTGTAGTTATTTGTTTTAGTTAATCAGTTATTAGTTTTTGTTTTCAGTTTCCTTCTTCCCAATTGCACTTTGCTTCTTGCCTCTTTCTATTTCAACTCCAAAATCCATGCAGTTTTTGCAGGAACATTTATTGTGCCGATATCGCTTATGCTTTTATCTGTTGTTACTTCGTATGCAGTTTTATAATTCTGAATGCGTTCGGCAAATCGTTTTGTTTCTACTTTCATTTCTTTATCGTTGCTGTTCATCACCACCATAATTGTTTGTTGTATAGTGTAGCGAAAGTAAACATATATACCGTCAACAGGAACAAATTGCGTTAACTTTCCTTCTGTTATCGCTTTGCGGAATTGCCGCCAGTTGGCTAATTTGGTAATAAAGGCATGTGCTTCGTTTTCCTGTGCTGTGCGTCCTTCGGGTTTGAATTTGTTTAAACTATCAGTTTCCCATCCACCCGGAAAATCATTGCGAACATTACTTGCCGGACCGTTGGCATAATTCTTCATCAGTATTTCTGTTCCATAATAAATCATCGGGATGCCACGCGTGGTAAATAAAAATGTTATTCCCATTTTCCACTTATTCATGTCTTCGCCACATACTGAAAAGTAACGGCTCAAATCATGATTATCAACAAACGTAACATTGCGACTTGGATCATCATAAACAAAATCGGAACTTAACGTGTGGTATAAACGATTAACGCCTTCTGTCCAACCAAACTTTTGATTCAATGCATCATTGATTGCAAAGTATAACTGAAAATCGGTAACACCGGGCAATTCAGAATAGAATTTCTGCTGTGTGTATTTGCTCTTTGCAAAATAACTTTGATTCGTTATTCCATTTACCCATGTCTCTCCAAATATGCTGAATTTGGGATATTCGTATTGAATAGCTTTGATCCATTTGTTTTCAAAATCGAGATCGCTGTATGCATAAGTGTCAACACGATAAGCATCAATGCCCGTGGTTTCAATCCACCAGATAGAATTTTCAATTAAGTATTGTGCAACAAAAGGATTTTTCTGATTCAAATCAGGCATGTGTTTATCAAACCATCCGTCAGTCATTAATGTTTTATCGCTCTCTGCGGCATAAGGATCCATCAGTGTTCCATCTTTATAAGTTGTTCGTGTAAACTCCGTCCATTGATGCACCCAGTCTTTTGATGGCAGGTCTTTGAAAAACCAATGCTCATTACCGATGTGATTCAACACTACATCAAAAACCACTTTCATTTTTGCATTGTGTGTAAACTCAACAAACTGCTGGTAAATTTCATTCGTACCGAGGCGTGGATCAATTTTATAATGATCGGTAAATGCATAACCGTGATATGATTCATTTGGCTGATTATTTTCAACAACAGGGTTAAGCCACAAAGCAGTTACACCGAGAAACTTCAGGTAAGGCATGTTTTTCATGATGCCTCTTATATCACCACCATGTCGCATGCCTAATGAATCGCGGTTAACCGTTTTCTGATTCATAGTTGATACTATATCATTTGAAGTTTCGGCATTTGCAAAGCGATCGGGCATGATGAGATAAATCAAATCGGCAGGTGTAAGACCCTGGGCACGGCTGCGGGATAATACCCGACTGCGCAACTCATAACTATAACTAAATGATTTATTGGTTATTGAAAACTTTATTGGAAGAACACCGGGCTTGGTATTCAAATCAATACTCAAATCAAGAAAAAGATAGTTAGGATTTTCAACCTTGTTTACTTTTTCAAGTGTAACACCGGGATAGTTAACTGTTACATTATACTTAGAAATGTTTGAACCATAAACGCAAAGCTGCACCTTAGGTTCATTCATCATGGTAAACCAAAAAGGCGGGTCTATTCTTTTAATATCAACATCCTGCGAAAAGGAGAAAATAGGATTTAGGAGAAGTAGTAGTAGTAGTAGTAGTGGTAGTGGTCTTTTACCGCAATAACTATTGAATGTTTTTAAGTTAGCTATTCTATTAAAAAAATGATACAGCATACATAGTGTTATTTGCACACAAACCTAAATTTTAAATTTGAGCTGGCAAGATGAAAAAATTTGTGTCTGTAAATATATTTGGTTCATGTTAGGTCGCATCCTTTAGGGCAATGTGATTTAGTTAACGGGAGATTCCTCGCTACGCTCGGAATGACACTGTGCATGTGGGTACGTGAGGGAGAACGCCCGTTCTCCCTCTTAAAAACAAGTCTTGTCATTCCGAGCGTAGCGAGGAATCTCATTGGGCTTAAAACCATACAATTAGTGACAGATAGTGCTTAACTAAATGACATTGCCCTTTAGGCGCGGGGTGCAAGAAGCAAACCATTACTGATTACTTTTAATAGCAGCGGCAACAGTTTCTTTTGTGCACAAACCTAATTGCTCCCACACTTTGTTCCCGCCTTTATAAATTTGAACTACGGGGATTGCGGTAATATTCATGGTAGTTGCAAGCGTGCGGTTTTGGTCAATATCAATTTTCACTAATTTGATTTTGCCTTTATTTTCTTCAATTAACTCATCCAATATAGGCGCTAATTTTTTACAGGGGCCGCACCATGTTGCAGTAAAATCAACCATTACCAAAACATCATCGGTAACAGTTTTCTTGAAGTCTTCATCGCTCATTCCCTGGGTAATACCACCGGGTCCTGATGAGATGGTCAGGTTATCCATTGGCCTGTCTTCGGGCAATGATGCTGCACGCCATGCGAGGATACCGCCTTCCAATTCATATACTTGTTTGAAACCCGATTTACGCATTTGCTCTGCTGCATCGGCACTGCGCTTGCCTGATAAGCAATAAACAAAAACAGGTTTCGATTTATCTAACTTTTCAACTTTTGTTGCAAATGCATCATCATTAAAATTAATATTTTTTGCATTTTTCAAATGACCATCGCCATACTCTTGCGGTGTGCGCACATCAAGCAATTGCCCGTCAATGGATGCGGCAAGTTTTGTCTGAAAGTCATTAGCTGAAAGTTGATCGGTGCTTGATTTTTTCTGACTGCATGCAACAGTAACTAATATGAATAGAGAAAATACTAAAGGAATTGTTTTTGAGAATTTCATTTTTTTTGAATTAGGACGGCAAAGATAAAATGAAATGAATACGATGAAAGAGGATTTGAAAGGTTGGTTTATGGGCAACTCTATCCCTGATTGTTTGGGTTTAATTTGAATGAGATTCCTTATAATGACACGCTTTGAACATTTTCCTGACTTCGCTAATAAAAACGGTTAAGGCAAAGAAAATCAACAGGTTACG
>JBDTRM010000079.1:0-36351 GCA_039931675.1 Bacteroidia bacterium
CAAAAGAAGGCGTTGATTTTTTACCATTAAGCGTTGATTACCAGGAAAAATATGCAGCCGCAGGTCGCTTTCCCGGAGGATTTTTCAGACGCGAAGCCCGCTTATCTGAATATGAAATTCTTATCAGCCGTATTGTTGACAGAGCATTACGCCCTATGTTTCCCGAAGATTATCATGCCGATGTTCAGGTAATGATAACGCTTATTTCAAGTGATAAAAATGTAATGCCCGATGCACTTGCAGGGCTTGCAGCATCAGCAGCGTTAACTGTTTCTGAAATTCCTTTTAACGGACCTATATCAGAAGTTCGTGTTGCGCGAATTGATGGTAAGATGATTATAAATCCTTTTATCGAAGATTTAAAACGTGCTGATATTGATTTGATAGTTGCAGGAAGCAAAACCAATATTGTAATGGTTGAAGGCGAGATGAGTGAAGTTGCCGAAGCCGATATGATTGAAGCAATTCGTCTTGCACATGAAGGGATAAAATCACAATGTGAAGCCCAGCTTGAATTGCTCGCTAAAATTGGCGGCAAAACAAAACGCGAATACAGCCATGAAACACATGATGAAGAGCTTCGTGCTAAAGTTAAAGAAGCCACCTATCAAAAAGTTTATGAAGTTGCTTTAAGCGGCAATGCAGATAAACATAAGCGCAGCGAAGCTTTTGAAGCAGTATTGGAAGAGTACAAAAAGACATTTACCGAGGAAGAGTTAGCAGGGAAAGAATCTCTTATAAATAAATATTATCACGATGTTGAATATGATGGAGTGCGCGATGCAATTTTAAATGAGAGCAAACGCCTTGATGGTCGTGCTACAAATCAGGTACGACCTATATGGTGCGAAGTGGATTATATTCCTTCAGCTCACGGTTCGGCAGTTTTTACTCGTGGCGAAACACAATCGCTTACTACAGTTACCCTTGGCGGGAAAATGGAAGAACAGATTATTGACGGTGTTATGTTTGAAGGCATGAATAAATTTATGCTTCATTATAACTTCCCCGGATTTTCAACAGGTGAGGTTCGCCCTAACCGCGGAACAGGTCGCAGAGAAGTGGGTCATGGAAATCTTGCCATGCGTAGTATTAAAAAAGTATTGCCTCCCGATTCTGAAAACCCGTACACTATTCGCGTAGTTAGTGATATTCTTGAATCAAACGGTTCGTCAAGTATGGCAACTGTTTGCGCAGGTTCGCTTTCGCTTATGGATGCAGGTATAAAATTAAAATCAACAGTTGCAGGTATTGCAATGGGTTTGATCAGTGATGGCAAAGGCAAGTTTGCAATACTTAGTGATATACTTGGCGATGAAGATCATTTAGGTGATATGGATTTTAAAGTAACAGGAACGAAGAATGGAATTGTTGCCTGCCAGATGGATTTGAAAGTGGAGGGACTTCCTTATGAGGTATTGGCGCAGGCTTTAGAACAGGCACGCCAGGGACGTTTGCACATTATCGGTGAAATGGAAAAAGTAATGTCTGCTCCTAACGCTGACTATAAACCACATGCGCCACGCATCATTGAATTGGTAATTGATAAAGAATTTATCGGAGCCATAATCGGACCCGGTGGAAAAATTATTCAAGAGATGCAGCGTGAAACGGGTACAACCATCACTATTGAAGAAAAGGATAATAGAGGTTATGTACAAATTGCTGCAGTTGGTTCAGCAGGCATGGAGGCAGCATTGGCGCGTATCCGTGCAATTGTAGCTATTCCAGAAATTGGAGCCGTATATGATGGAAAAGTAAAAAGCATTCAGAGTTACGGTGCGTTTGTAGAAATTATGCCGGGCAAAGATGCATTGCTTCACATTTCAGAAGTTGCACATGAGCGTTTGGTTTCAATGGATGGAATTATTAAAGAAGGTGATGTTATAAAAGTAAAATTAATTGGTGTGGATGAAAAAACAGGTAAGCTGAAACTGTCACGTAAGATTCTTTTACCTAAGCCCGAAGGTATGCCTGATAAGCCTGAACGCAGTGATCGTGGTCCGCGTCCTCAAGGTAGTCATAGTGGCGGAGGTTCTAAACCGCACTATACACCAAAGCCTGCTGCCGCACCAGCACCAAAGCCGGCAGCACCTCCGGTTGAAAGGACTGAGGCTGAAAGTAAGGCTGATGTATATCGCCCGCAACGGAAGCCTACAACTCCTGAAAGCGAGAATTAATATTTGTATTAAAGAATTTATGGAGGCTGTCTTAATAGGCAGCCTTTTTTTATTGCGGTTTTTGTAAAGAAAACTTTCGGAAAGTTGAAGGAACTTTCCGAAAGTCAGCATCAGTGAATTCAATCTGGTAAATGTTTTGGAAACCATTCAATGTTAAAGTCGCGAAGTTTTTTCAGAGACTCATCACATTCGGAAAGTTCCTTCAACTTTCCGAATGTTGACAGAAGAAATCACCTTTAATATATAATCAACCTTCTGTTAAACTATTCTTAAATCAACCTATAATGTTTAACCACACATCAAACACAACTATTATCATTTATAAATTGCAATACATTCACAAACTTCAAATACAAAATGGAAGACGAAAAAATAATTCACGAGCCAAAATTTTTTTCTGTTGATGAGTTGCGTTTACTCAAGGATTTAGAAAGTCAGCAAATCAATAAGGTGCTTTTTCATTATTGGGTTAATGCAGCTAAGCTGGATGATATTATTCAACTTCTCAATTACATCGAATTTCAATTTATTGATAATACCAACCTTATTATTGCAGCATCTGAATTGTGTGATAGCATTGAAGTAGTAACGATAGATATTGAAGCCGAGAAAAAATCTTTACTCGAAAAATTCAAAGGCAACATCACATTGCAAACTACAGATAAAACCAAGGACCCTTTATGGAGTCGCATGATTGGTTATCCTGTTGCAGAAATTTTGCTTGATAAAAATTTATCTAACCAGTTTTACAGCGATAAGATGATCATTGATTTTTTACCGCTTCGTATTTTGATCAGCATTATACCATTGGGTTTACAATACACTGAAATAACAGATCATTTAAATTAATTCAACTCCTCAAAATGAAATTATCTAAAGCTCTTTTAAGTTGCTCCTCATTGTTCATCATGTTCAATTATGCCTGCAATCAAAAACAAGAAAGAAAAGTTATGGCTGAAAAAATTACTTATCCGGCAACAGCAAAAGATTCTATTGTGGATGATTATTTCGGGACTAAGGTTGCAGACCCTTACCGCTGGCTGGAATACGATACTGCTGCCAATGTAAAGGATTGGGTGGTTGCTGAAAACAAAGTTACGTTCAGTTACTTAGATAAAATTCCTTATCGCGATAAGATTAAAAAACGCCTTACCGAAATTTTTAATTATCCCAAATATGCTTCTCCATTCCGTGCAGGCGAATATTATTTCTTCAACAAGAATGATGGATTACAAAATCAGAGTGTAATTTATTTTCAGAAAGGCTTGGAAGGAACTCCAGAAGTTTTCCTTGATCCGAATAAAATGAGCAGCGATGGAACAGCAGCAGTTTCATTGCTCGGCACTTCAAAAGATAAAAAGTATATGGCTTATGCTATCAATAAATCGGGCAGCGACTGGCAGGAAATTTATGTGATGGAAATTGCAACAAAGAAATTATTAGATGATAAATTAGAATGGGTAAAGTTCAGCGGTGCGGCATGGAAAGGCGATGGCTTTTATTATTCCCGCTATGATAAGCCTGTTGCCGGAAAAGAGTTCTCAAGCCAAAATCAATTTCATAAAATATTCTATCACAAGCTTGGCGATGAACAGGATAAAGATGTGTTAGTATATGAAGATAAAAAACATCCATTGCGTTATTTCGGTGCGCAGACCACAGAAGATGAGCGTTTCCTTTTGGTGTATGTTAGCGAAGGAACTGACGGAACAGAAATTAATTGCAAAGACCTTTCTGCTAATCAGAAAGAGTTCAATATTATTTTCCCGGGTTTTAAGGATAATGCAATGATTATTAATAATGATGGAGATAAACTGTTGATGCAAACTGATGCAGGCGCACCTAATCAGAGAGTTGTTTCAGTTGATCCGAAAAATCCTGCTAAAGAAAACTGGAAAGATATAGTTCCTGAAAAACCTGAATTACTGATGGGTGCATCAGCAGGCGGAGGGAAAATTTTTGTTGATTATCTTAAAGATGTAACTACACGTGCATACCAATATGATTACAAAGGAACTTTGGAAAAGGAAATCGTATTGCCAGGTATCGGCAGTGCAGGCGGCTTTGGCGGCAACTGGGATGATAAAATTATTTTCTACACGTTTACTTCGTTTACATTTCCTCCTACTATTTACAAATATGAAGTGGCTTCGGGAAAATCAGAAGTCTGGCAAAAGCCAGAAGTGAAATTCAATCCTGAAGATTATGAAACCAAACAAGTTTTTTATCCAAGCAAGGACGGAACAAAAATTCCCATGTTTATTGTTTATAAAAAAGGATTGAAGTTAGATGGAAATAATCCAACACTTTTATATGCTTACGGAGGATTTAATATTTCTCTTACACCAACTTTCAGCACATCACGCATAATCCTTTTAGAAAACGGTGGTGTATATGCAATGGCTAATCTCCGTGGTGGTGGTGAGTATGGTGAGAAATGGCATGAAGCCGGAAAATTTGAAAAGAAGCAAAATGTATTTGATGACTTTATTGCAGCAGCCCATTATCTGATTGACAATAAATACACATCGTCAGAAAAGCTTGCCATACAAGGCGGCAGCAACGGTGGTTTATTGGTAGGTGCATGCATGACACAACATCCTGAATTATATAAAGTTTGTTTTCCCGCAGTAGGTGTAATGGACATGTTACGTTATCATAAATTTACTGTTGGCTGGGGATGGGCTGTTGAATACGGCAGCAGCGACAGTTCAAAATATTTCGATTACCTCTACAAATATTCTCCACTTCATAATTTGAAAGCTGATGTTGATTATCCCGCAACATTAATCACCACGGCAGACCATGACGACCGTGTAGTGCCTGCACACTCTTTCAAGTTTGCTGCTACACTCCAGGAAAAAAGCAAAGGCACTAACCCAACGCTTATACGCATAGATGTTAAGGCAGGGCACGGTGCAGGCAAACCCGTTACCAAGGTGATAGATGAACAAACCGATATCTGGTCGTTTATGTTTTATAACATGGGTGTGGAACCGGTTTATAAGTAAGGTTGATATCAGTATGAAGAAAAGGTTTCATCTTTTGGATCACGAAACCAGTAATGAAAAAGGCGCATTGTTTGCATGTTCGAAAAAATCACATATTGATGTGCAATTGCGTGATGCCTTAACCAGGTTTTATGTTCAAGTATAAATTCCTTAGTTGGTGTATTATTGGTCAATAAATCTCTTATTACTTTTGCAGGAATATTTTCTTTTTCCAAGTTCCAGGCAAACAAAATTTGTAGTGCAACGTGAAATGCAAAGTCTCCATTGAGGTTTTTGAGCACTTCATTTTTTTCATCATCAAAAGGAAGATACTTCATCACAACAAATTCAATTGTAGCAGCAATTTTATAATGATTAACTTTTACTTCACCATTTGTGCTGTCTTTTAAAACTTTCTTTACAAACTCTTCAGTCCATAACCAATAAAAATAATTCAGATAGAGCGCTGCTTCTTCGATATTCATATTATGAAGTAACCTTGCTGTATCCGGAAATGTTCCTTTTGATTTAGAAGTAGAGATAAAAGAGTCAATCCAAAAAACAAATTCTTTTTGACGTTTCAGAAATTTTTCGTGACCGACTTTACTTGACAGATTTAATAATTCCTCTTCAGAAATTTCAAGTTTTGGGTTTGACATTCAGATGATGTGAATTAAAACACCGCTATCTAAAAATAGCAATGTCGGCTAATTCCTTAGCGGTGGTGTTGGTTAAGTTTTTTAATTCTGATTTGTCATCATTATTTACATAAACCGGTTCAAGCGGAATTTCTTCCAACGGTAATTCAATCAAGGCGGATTCACGGATAACGAATTTTTCAAGCCTGATGGTTTTCAGCAATTTTTTCAATTCATCCATAAGTCATTGTTATTTAAAATTTAAGTATTCAAAGTTACAAAACTTTTTTACAAACGATTTGCAAGTTATATCGCACAATAACAAAACAAAATTGCAAAGGTTAACAGCGTGTTTTTGCTACTATAAATTACTTCAATTACATTCGTTGTAATTATTAATCCTCATCACCACAAAATGAAAAACCATTTACTCCATACCTTAATCTTTTTGCTTTTGTGGAGCGGAACTTTTGCGCAGGCGGGTATGTGGACATGGATGAATGGTGATAGCGTACCAAACTCTCTTGGTGTTTTCGGAACGCAGGGAGTACCGAGTCCTTTGAATCATCCACCTGCCGTATATGAGCCTGCAGAGTTTACAGACTTGCAGGGAAACTTTTGGTTGTTTGGTGGAACAGATGTCAATCAAGATGAATATAGTGATTTATGGAAATATGATCCTTTGATAAATCAATGGACTTGGGTTAAGGGAACGAGTCTTCCTAATTATCCAGGATATTACGGAATAAAAGGAGTTCCTTCTATTAACAATTTACCTCCAACTCGTGCTTGGGGAACTGCCTCTTGGGTTGATTTAAATGGAGATTTTTGGATATACGGAGGATTTGGATTTTATAATTCTATGAACGATTTTTGGAAATATCATATTGCCACCAATACATGGACCTGGATGCACGGTTCAACAATCCCTAATCAACCCCCTGTTTATGGCGTTTTGGGGATTCCTGATACAAGTAACACTCCCGGTTCACGTTATGAATGTAACGCCACATGGGTTGATGGTAATAATCTTTGGCTTTTGGGGGGGTTCACATCAAGTACAGCCGGATATGCTACTAATACGCTTTGGAAGTATGATCAGCTAAGCAATCAATGGACATGGATGAAAGGCTCAAGCACTCCGAATGACCCGGGAAATTATGGAACAAAGGGAGTACCTTCTTTTACAAATCTTCCCAGAGCACGCGCGGCATACTGTCATTGGAAAGATAATAATGGTAATTTTTGGTTTTTGGGTGGACAACTTTTCCAGGGATATATACTCTTAATGACATGTGGATGTATAACCCGTCAACTAATATCTGGACTTGGAAAAGCGGAGCAAGTCTATTTGACGATAATGGCCATCATGGAATAAAATGTATTCCATCAGTTTCAAATACGCCTCGTGCACGACTTGAAAATCGCTGCTTTTGGACAGACAGAACTGGAAATTTTTGGTTATATGGAGGTGGAAGAAGTGGTTTTTCAAAAAGATATAACGACTTATGGATGTACAATCCAATAACGTTAGAATGGACTTTTGTTTCAGGAACTATGGCGATTAATCAAAAGGCAGTTTATGGAATACTTGGAACGCCATCTCCTTCAAATAACCCTGGTGGCCGGGGGGGAAATATTGGATGGTACGACTCAAAAAATAATTTTCTTTTCCTTTTTGGAGGTTGTGTTGGCACTTTTCTTACTCCTGCTAATGATTTGTGGCGTTATGAAATTGATTGTAATTGTCCACAGGTTTCCAGTGGAATTCCTGTAGCAAATTTTTCAAGCGATTCTGTTATCTGTCAAAATTCCGGCATCAACTTCAATAATTCATCTATAAATGCAATTTCATATCAATGGATTTTTAATGGTGCACAAACCGCTGCTTCAACTCTTAAAAATCCTACAAATATTTACTATAACATTCCCGGGAATTTTGACGTTACATTGATTGCCTGCAACTGTAATACTTGTGACACAATTGTTTTTCCAAATTATATTCATGTAGATAGTTTGCCAACAGTGAATTTAGGAGTTGATACAACACTATGCCAAGGTGATTCTATAACACTTGATGCAGGTTCAGGATTTGATTCTTATTTATGGAGTGATAATTCAACTAACCAATTTATAACAATTTCATCACAGGGAATTTATGCTGTTCAAATAATTTCGGGTGCTTGTCTGGTAACTGATAGTATTGTTGTTTCAACTCAATCCTGTTCATCGCCTATCGCTGCTTTTGCTTCTGCTGATTCAACTTTTTGTGGCAGTGATTGCATTGATTTTCTTGACCTAACACAGAACAATCCTGTAAGCTGGCAATGGACTTTTACCGGAGCACAAACAATTTATTCAACTAATGAAAATCCAACCAACATCTGTTACACCATTCCGGGAAATTACCATGTGCAATTAATTTCTTGTAATCAATTTGGTTGTGATACCATCTCCTTACTAAATTTTATTCATATAGATGCAATGCCTCAAGTAAATTTAGGTAACGATACTTTGCTTTGCATCGGTGATTCATTATTACTTGATGCAGGTTCAGGATTTACGTCTTATTTATGGAGTGATAATTCAACCAACCAATCAATAACAATTTCATCACAGGGAATTTATTCTGTTCAGATAACCTCGGGTGCGTGTGTGGCTAATGATACTATTGTTGTTGCCACACAAGTGTGCTCTCCCTTAATTTCAGTTGCAAGTTCTGATACTAACTTCTGCGAAAAGCATTGCATAGATTTTTATGATTTGAGTACAAACAATCCAACATCATGGCAATGGTTTTTTCCCGGAGCTGATAGTTTAACAAGCTCACTACAAAACCCAACCAATATTTGTTACAATAGTTACGGCAGCTATGATGTTACTTTAATTGCATGTAATGCTTTCGGCTGTGATACTTTGCATCTTACAAACTTTATCAATTGCTTTCAAAATCCTACAGACAGTATTTATCAATCAAACGATACTTTATTTTCATTGCCTGCATATTCTTATCAATGGTATGAAGTAACTAATGGAATTATTGCAGGAGCTACCAATCAATATTTTATTCCCCAACAAGCAGGAAGTTATTATTGTATTGCAACTGATTCATTAGGTTGCGCGGGCAGTTCAGGTACAATTGTTATTACAGCGACAAACCAAATTTCCAATTTCAATTTTCCAATTTCAATTGTTCCCAATCCTTTCAACTCAACCATTTCAATCACTTTCCAAAAACAAAATATAAAGAAAGCATCGCTTACAATTAAAAATGTTTTGGGAAAAACAGTTTTCTATAAAAACGCTGATCATATAAATAGCAATTCCAAAACTTCAATTGATCTGAGTGATTTATCAAACGGAATTTATTTTCTCGAAATAGTTATTGATGGAGTTAGTGTGGTTAAGAAAATTGTGAAGCAGTAAGGAGCGGGTTTTTTCTTTCGGAACTTGCGGGTTGAAAAAAACCCGCAAGGTTAGAGAACGTTCACAACCCGTGAGGTCTTTTTTAACCTCACGGGCTTTTCGCGACAAATCCTAAACGACAAACTGTAAACCGTAAAAGATTCTTTTTACATTTGATTCGCATTAAACAATTTTACTCAAATACCATAACACATGAAAACTCTTTTACTCTCCCTCTTGTTAACTCTTACCGTATATGTTGCCGATGCGCAGCAGTTTGTTGCCATGCCTGTTAACGGCAGCATACCTGATAACAATACAATGGTTTATTTTCCATTGTCTGTGTCAGGATTGCCCAATCAAATCAACTCAAGTTTTGGTTTGACTTATGTGAGCATTAACATCAATCATCAGTATGATGCTAATCTTAAGATTTACATCATCTCGCCTGACAGCACGGTGTGCCAGCTTACTTCTAATAATGGCTTCGGGCCTTATTTTGTGGGCACGTGTTTCACCATGAGTGCAACGCTTGGCATCCAGGGTGGCTCACCTCCTTTTATAGGCAACTTTTTACCCGTTCAAAGCATAAACATGTTTAACACGAATAAAAATCCGAACGGAACATGGCAGTTAGCAGTAATTGATGAAGTGCCTTTAGATACCGGTTATGTGGAGTCATTCATTCTTAACTTCGGCAATAATCCACCACCCGATCCTGTTTTAACAGGAGTGTGCAGCACTGCCGATGCAAGTGGTTGTTATTGCCCTAATTCTTTTTCATTGAATTGCGATTTGCTACCCGACATGACCTCGGCAGCGGAAGAAATTATTAGTGACCATGTCATTTATACCGATTATCTCAACCTGGGAAATGCAACTCCTAATATTGGTTATGGCCCGCTCGAAATTCATGGCATTAATTCCTGCTTTTGCGATACTGTTCCTGTTTCATGTACCACCACACTTTGCCCGGGTGGTCAGACACCCAAGCAGTTAGTCAATCAGCGTGTTTATCATAAATCATTTAATCAAATGACGTATTACGATCGTCCTGCAGGCACCATGCAATACCATCCCACACATGGTCACATACACTTAGATGCCTGGGCAAGCTATACACTCAGGATGGCTACTACCAATCCCGATGCAAGAACATGGCCTGTTGTAGGTTCAGGAAATAAAACAAGTTTCTGCCTGATCAATTTAGGGGACTGTGATAATAATTATGGTTTCTGTCATGATACTTCAGGAAATGTGCTAACATCAAGTGATATACCCAACTATGGATTAGGATCAGTAACAGGCTGTGGCACCGACCAGGGAATTTTTGTGGGAAATCTCGATATTTATTCATCGGGTCTCGATGGGCAAACCATTTACTTTCCCGGCATTTGTGATGATAATTATTACATCGTTTCAATTACCGACCCTGACAATTACATTCTCGAAATGGATGAGAACAACAATTGGGTTGCAGTGCCGGTAAACATAACTACTCAACCAGGTGTTGCAGCAAACAAGCAGGTTACAGTAACTGCAAGCGGTGCGCAGTTTACTTTTACGAGTGCTGCACCGGCAAGCTATACCTTCCACTGGGACTTTGGTGATAGCACAACAGCTACCGGTCAAACAGCAATTCATGCTTATGCAAATCCCGGCAATTACCAGGTAGTGCTTACCATTGATAACGGTACCTGCATAACTTATACTTATACCATGGTTAATGCAACGCTTACAACAGGTGTTATTACATCACAATCATTTTTAAGTGATGTAAGCGTTTCACCAAATCCGTTCACCAAAGATTTGAAGATTTCATTTCACACCTTGCAAAGCAGCAATGTAAAAACAGAGTTGCTCGACATAATGGGAAAAACAGTACTCACTTTAAGTAACACCACATTTACTCCCGGCCAACATAATTTTGTTGTAAAAGAAAATCTTAATACCGGAGTTTATTTTATCCGCATCAGTACCAATGATAAGGTGGAGGTAAAACGCGTGGTTAAACTGTAGAACAGATTAGCAATCTGTTCAGTCATTAATAATGGCACGACTTTTCGTTAAAAAACATATCTCTCATTAAGTATTTGGGATTACTATTTAACGTTAACAAAATATAAAATATAATGACTAAGAAATATTTGTGGATTGTTTTATTGATTGCTACACAACTTGCATGTGGAGTTCAGCATGCTGATAGCGGCACCCGTCAAAAAACAAACAATGGAAAAGAGGAAGAACCTGTTCAAAAATCAAATGCGGGAAAACTTGTCAAGCCAAAAGGTTTATATGTAATAAACAGGTTAGAAGGCAAATTGCCTGAATCTTGTTTTACTGATCCTGGTATTGACGGGATGTTTTTAAGATACCATTGGAATGAAATACAACCAACAGAAAAAAATTTCGACTGGACGGCATTAGATGCTGATTTTCAAAAAGCAATTCAAAATCATAAAAAAATTGAACTCTCCGTTGTTGCCGGTGGTGAATGTCCTGATTGGATTTATACCAAAGGAATACCCAAGCTTCATTTTACAGAAGCTACCAGAAATTTTTACGGCAAGACCATTGATTATGATTTACCTGCATTCTGGAAGGAAGAGTATAAGGTACTTTGGAAAAATCTGATAACTCAACTGGCTGCTCATATTAACAGCAAACCTGGCTATATGGATGCTATAACATTGGTTAAACTGAATGGAATTAATTCAAAAAGTGAAGAGATGAAATTACCGCAAGAGGTTAACGTAGAAAAGGAGAATGGCCGAAGTACAGGCGATCACCGGACAATTTGGGCAAATGCAGGTTACCGCCCATCTTCAGTGATTAATACGTGGAAGGAATTTGCAGACGTTATTGCAGAGCAATTTCCCAATTGCTACATTGGTTTAGCACTCGTTATTCCTAAACAAGGATTTCCTGATGTGGACGAAAATGGACGTAGCGCATCGGAAAACAACACACAGCAAATGCTTTTGGATGCAGCTGTGAAAAAATTTCCCGATCGCCTTGCTGTAAACTTTACCGCTTTGCGTGCAAAAGGCGGAACACCTGAATTTATAAAAGAACTACACGCAAAAGGTGTAGTTACAGGATATCAATTATTCGGGCAGTTTATTAACCCGCCATGCATAAAAACCAATAACTGTGATGATGAAGAATTAAAAGCAGCTTTTGTGAACGGATTTAATAATAACGCTGATTTTATTGAAGTGTTCTATCAAACATTAAAAGCATATCCGGGGGCAATTAAATATGCCAAAAAGGAATATGATAAAAAATCGAATGATTAAGAGACAGATTGCTGACCTGTTCAACAGTGAAAGAGATTGCAAATCTGTTCTACAGGAAATCAAACAAATTTTTCACTCCCACAAATCGCTCCACCGTGAAAGGTTCGGCAAAGCTAACTCCTATCTGTCTTCCGAATTCTGAATTGCGATTGCGAATGCTTTGAAAAAATTCAGGTGATGAAATGTACGTTTGAGGTTCATCCGATTGAGGATCATGAAACTGTGTTTTATAAGCACGCAAGGCTTCTTCTTTTTTCAAAATGTAATTAGAAATATCAACAACAAAATCAGGTTTAATGTGGCGATCCTGCGTATAATGATAAACCGCTTTTGGCCGCCATGCATTTTGTTTTATGCCTTCATATTCAGTTTCAATTTTTGAAAGTCCTGCAAGAAAACAGGCATCACTCACTAATTTACTTGAACGGCCATGATCAGGATGACGGTCTTCAATAGCATTACACAAAACAATTTCAGGTTGATATTTACGAATGCGTTTTACGATCTCTAATTGATGTTCAGAATCATTTTGAAAAAATCCATCTTTCATTTTTAAATTTTCACGAAAGTGAACCCCTAAAATTTTCGCTGCATTGGTTGCTTCTTCATCGCGTGTTTCAGCAGTTCCTCGTGTGCCCAGCTCACCCTGCGTAAGATCCATGATACCAACCGTTTTACCCAATGCAAGATGTACAAGCAAAGTGCCTGCTGCCGAAATCTCAACATCATCAGGATGAGCGCCTATGGCGAGTATGTCTGTTTTCATTTATTAGGTATCGCGTTAATGGGTTATCGAGTTATTAGAGAAGTGTATATCTCTGAAGTTATTATGTTATTGATAAAATTCATTTCATAAAATGATCACTCAATTTTTATAGTTAGAATTTTCATGTAAGCACCATTACCCATTAACAAAGCAACCTGGTTATTTGCATCCTGAACGCCTAAAGAAGGATACAATATGAAACTACGTTCCAGCTTTAAATTGTCTTTAAAAATAACTGGTGATTGCATTAATCCGTCATTGGTAATTTGTACAAGCAGTGGAATCTGGTAGCCATAATATGAATCACTTGGCATGTACTTTTTAGTTTGGTCATTATAAACCACAGTTAATTTACCATTGCAAATAAAGTAACCCGAATAGAACTGTCGGTCGAAATTGCGGACTGTAAAATCTTTGGCTAACTCAATCTGGAATTTTTTTGTTCCGTCATCATTCATTCCGATGACGTAATCGTTTTTATGCGTGTAATTATAATTGTAATCAAAACTCATATACCCTGGCGCCTGCTTTTCAGTTTCTTCTCTGTATTGTTCAGCGGTAAGAAAAATGGTATTATCGTTTACAAATATTTTACGTGCAGTTAAATTTTCAATCGGAGCTTCAAGAGGAAATGTTTTGAAAAGTTTTTCGCTCAATCCTTTATTGGTAAAATAAAACACCCCGGATGTTAGTGTGCCGCCAACTGTTAGTGCTTGCCGTTTGTAATAAGTCCCGATCACTATTAATTCGTTATTCGGATTAACCTCGCACGTATAGCTGTAAATCTGATCAGGAGGAGTAACCTCTATTATATATTCCTTTACATCATTTCCTTTTGCAGGATTGAATTGATAAACTCCCAAAACAATTTCACCTTTATTAGTAAAAGTTTCTTTAAGAAGATAAACCACTCCGTTATTTGAAACGTAAGCTGTCATGCTTTTCTTTTTTGTGTTTTCTCCGGGCAGGTTGATTTCTCCTTCTGCAGTTTTTTTAAAATCCTTATCAAACAATACCACTTTAAATTTTGCAGGCTGTTCTTTATCGAAAGGCATTTCGCCAATCACTGCCAACGTATTTTTATCAGGCGATACCACGCTAAAATTAAAACCGGAGTTCATCAATTTCTCAAAAGGAATATTCATTACTTCCGTTTCTTTTTCTGAGATGGAACCTGGCGCATCAAACACTCTTGCAAGCAAGGTGTTTTTACCTGCAGCCTTATCAAGATGTTCAACCATTGCATAAACTTTGTTGCCAAGCGGCAGCACATCATCAATGCCAAATGTGTTGTTAAATACTCCGCCTTTTATTTTTAACTCACCATTATAAGTAACCTGTCCTCTTGCATCATAACTCAGCAAACTGTAATGCATAAAGGCATCTTTATAAGCCTTTGTAATAAAATAACGGTCGCTGCCGGATGTGAAACTTTGGTATTCGCTTTTCTTAACTAATTGCGTTGCCGCTTCACTGCCCGGTGTAAGGGTTAATGTTTGTGCCTGCAATACCTGTGAAAATATTGTACTTAAAAGCAAAAGTGTTTTCAGATTTTTCATGTGGATATTAATTAATGATGAATGTTGAATGATGAATGTTGAATGATGAATGTTGATCCCGATTGCAATCGGGAGAACGTTGAATTTTTGTCAAGTTTATATTGAAAATGAATTTTTACTTCTTTAGATTTTGTTGACTTCATAATTCGTTATTCAACATTCATCATTCAATATTTTCTTTAAGGTTTTATTTATTCGTCTGAACTCTTTTTTTAAAATCATTAAACAAAGCTTCGTAATCTTCTTTCTTTTTGCGTTCGGTTGATGACAAATCAAGCCCGTTAAGTGTTGAAATTACCTGGTCAACATTTCCCATTGTTCCTAAAGCGAAATAGCCTTCTAACAAGTTGAAGCATACAGCAATGGTTACATCTTTATCAATACGTGCTTTTTTATTTTTAGGATCTGATTCCTGCAATGCAGTATTCCAGCTTTGTATTGCACTTTGCAATTTTGTCTTTGCATTAGCAGCATCGTCAATAAGAATTTTTAAACCGGCAGTTGCTTCATTAAATGCAATCAATAAATCTTTATAAGTATCATCTTTCGATTTTACGTAATATAATTTTGTGCTGCGTTTGGTACGCTGGTAGGCGAATTTATCATTCACCAAATTGTTGATGTAGGTAAGGTTATCCTGAAGGATTTTTTCTTCATACGTTTTGATGAGCATCTGCTGATTGATTTGAGGAGGTGTTTCAGATTCTGCTGTTTTATAAATTTTATAAGTATTCAATTCTTGCGGAGTAAGGTTTAAGATTTCTTTTCCATCAGGCGTGATAACTTTTACTGCCATTGGGTGACGGTACGAAAACTCTGTATAATAATAAGTGGCTTTGTAAGCTTGCGTCTTGCCATTGGCATAACGTGTATTATCTTTTTGCACCGACATTTGACGCGGCTGGGTATAATCATAACCATAAAGTGTAACCTGTATTTTCACATCATCACCTTCTTTATTTTCAAACCCATCCAAATGCAAATAAGTGTTGCACAACACAGGATAATCGTAACCGGTTTTTAACTCAGGATCGGGCACATAAGCCACTCTTGGCTCAGGAGGAATAACCTTAACGGGCTTATTGTGCTCACCAAGCATTTCCTTTTCAACAATTTTCTGACCGAGCGACTTTTTCTTCCATTCTTCCATGTCCCTGTCGTATTGTTCTTCGGCTGCTTTAACCTTTTTTGGGTAAGCTACTTTTTCCTTTTTATAATCTTCTTCGGCTACTTTTTTCTTTGCTTCATACTCCGCTTTCTTCTTATCATTTTCAGCTTCGTAAGTCGCTGTTATTGACGATTGATAGTTTTTAACAGACCTGTCGAGCGGAACAGAAGGCAATTTGATATAAGTGTATTCAACAGTTTCGTCTTTAATATTCTGTGCGGTTAAAGACATGCATCCTGCAGAGAGCAAAAAAAGTAAAATGTAAATTGTTTTGTTCATGGAAATATATTTTTGAAAGCACAATACTAATAAAATAAGAAATGGCAGCAAGAGTTAATTCATGTTGGACAGATTAGCAATCTGTCCTTTTTATTTGAAAAATGCATTCAGCCACGAAGGCTCAAAGACACAAAGAAAAATTATTGAACAAATCTTCGTGTCTTAGAGCCTTTGTGGCAACAACTTTTTTCTTCTACATTTAACGCAACAAAAAACAACCCCATGAAAAAAATTTTGAAGTCGAAAATTTCTACTTCGATAAATAGCTTAGGAATTTATCACATCTTTGAAGTGCTTTAGAATCAAATGAAATACAATGAGTTTTTCAGAATACTTAAAAATGATGGTTGGTTTGAGATACGACAGACCGGAAGTCATGTGATAATGAAACATTCAATCAAGAAGACTCAATTAACAGTTCCATATCATGCGGGAAAAGAAGTTAAGAAGGGGTTACTGAAATCAATATTAAAGCAAGCGGAAATTAATATCAACAAGAAATGAGAAAGCCGGTTATTAAGTTATCAGTTATAAAGGAGGAAACAGGTTACAGTGCATTCGCAAAAGTTGGCAACAACTTTATAGCAACACAGGGAGAATCATACAATGAATTAAAATCGAATGCACTCGAAGCAGTGAATCTTACTTTCGAAGAAAATGGTTTTAAATACCATGCGGGTGAAATTGCTTATGAACTTGACCTTGAAAGTTTTTTTAATTATTACAAAGTGATTAACACAAAGGCACTTTCAGAATGGGTTGGAATTAGTGAGAGCAACTTAGCGGAATATATAAATGGAAAAAAGAAACCAACTCCCAATCAAAAGCAACGCATTTTTAAAGCAATTGAAAAAATAGGCAATGAACTCTCGCAAGTGAGGATGTTAATGTAATCACCAAATCCAATTCCCCATGAAAAAATCTTTGCGCCTTATCACCACCTTTTGTTTTACGATAATAATTTATTGCAGTTCTTTTATAATCATTAATATTTAAAAGTATGGCATTGATTAAGATGACAGATGTTGAAAGTAAAATTATAACCTTGAGGAATTTGGAGGTTATGTTGGATAGCGACATTGCTGCTTTATATGGCGTTGAAACGAGACGTATCAATGAAGCTGTAAAAAATAATCCAGAAAAATTTCCGGAAGGTTATATCATTTACCTTACAAAAGCCGAGTGGGAAATATTGAAGTCGAAATTTTCGACTTCAATAAAAGGAGGAAAAGTAAAGTTGCCTAACTGTTTTACTGAGCGTGGTTTGTATATGCTGAAAGACAATAGAATTAAGCTTCGCTATCTTGAAATTTAAGCACACTATCAAAAGAGAAAAAAAATGATTTAGCCGATTAAAATTCCAATTCACATGAAAAAATCTTTACGCCTTATCACCGCCTTTTGTTTTGGGATAATAATTTATTGCAGTTCGTATCATGTTGCTGATGCGCAGTATGTGACGATACCTGACCCTAATTTCGCAAACTGGCTGTATGCAAATGGTTTTGCTTCATGTATGAATGGGAATCAGTTAGACACTACATGTAATGCAGTAATTACCGAATGGCATTTATATTTAGCTGGGCTAAATATAACAGATTTGGAGGGTGTTCAATATTTTGATAATTTATCTGTTCTAGAGTGTTCGGATAACCCATTATCTAATCTTCCAATATTACCAGTTAGTTTAACTTATCTTTTTTGTAATAATGATCAGCTTACCAGTATTCCATACTTACCATCTTTTATAACAAATCTTTATTGCTCAAATAATTTGATAACTCTATTGCCTTCATTGCCGCCAAACTTGGTAGAATTGGCCTGTAGTGGTAATAAACTATCAGGTTTACCAGCGTTGCCTTCTTCTCTGCAATCACTGGCTTGCGGCTTTTCTGATTCATTGAGCAGTTTTCCAGTTTTACCAAATTCTTTACGAACTTTGTATTGTGATTACTGCCCAATACTTGCGCTGCCAAGTTCTTTACCAGATTCCTTGAGAATTTTCATATGCGAACATAGCCAACTTTACAATTTACCTTCTTTGCCCGATTCTCTAAATGAATTAAGATGTGGTTCCAATCTTTTAACCAGTTTGCCAGCTCTACCGCCTGGATTGGTTAAATTGGATTGTTCAGAAAACTCTCTTTTAAGTTTGCCAACATTACCGGGAAAATTAACACAATTAAAGTGCTTTTCTAATCAGCTTACAAATATTCCTGTTTTTCCAAACTCCTTAAATTTACTTTATATAGACTCAAATTTTATTGCTTCCCTACCTCCATTACCAAACTCAATAATGGATCTTTCGTGTAATCATAATCAACTCATCTCATTACCTGCTTTACCAAATTCATTGCTTAATCTTTTTTGTAGTTTCAATCAACTCATTACTTTACCTGTTCTGCCAAATTCTTTAAATTCTCTTGATTGTTCCAATAATCAAATTGGAGCTTTGCCTGACTTGCCTGATTCAATGTCCCTATTGGTAGTTGGTAAGAATCCATCTTTAACTTGTTTACCCAAATTAAATAAGATTTCTTGGTTAGCATTTGACAGCACAGGCATCACATGTATTCCTAATTATGGTAATGTAATAACCAGTAATCCGCTCCTTTCTTCGCTTCCCTTGTGCGATTTATTTAACACAAATGGATGCACTGCTTTTTGGAACATCAGTGGCAATGTTTATGAGGACACAAATAACAATTGTATTTCGGAATTAAGTGAGCCGAAGTTCGCCAATTTGAAATTGATGCTTTATGATTCAACAGGTAATTTAACTCAGCAAACATTTACGGGGGTCGAAGGTTTGTATTCATTCGATACAGATACTGGAACTTTCACATATACAATTGACACTATCAATCTTCCAGTTTTAGTTGCCTGTCCTGTTTCGGGTATTTACACTTCTGTTCTCACTGCAATTGATTCAATGGATTATGATATGAATTTTGGAATGCAATGCAAACCGGGTTTTGATATTGGTGCTAATGCAGTTGTTCGTGATTCAGGAATATTTCGACCTGCTAATTTTGCAAATGTTATTATCAAAGCAGGAGATATAAGCAACAAATACGGTTTCCATTGCGCAAGCGGAATAAGTGGAGATGTTAAAATTGTAATTAATGGTGATGTAAGTTATGTTTCAGCATGTCCAGGTTCTTTAATTCCTGTGGTTAATGGTGATACACTGACTTATTCAATTGCTGATTTCGGAACGATAAATTTTGATTCTGATTTTAGAATTATTGTTCAGACAGACACCTTTGCAACTATTGGAAACCAAATTTGTTTTGAGGTAAATGTTACGCCAACATCAGGAGATAATAATCCTTCAAATAATAATTTACAAAACTGCTTTACAGTTGTGGGCAGTTTCGACCCTAATGATAAAACAGTTTATCCTGCCAACAGGATTGAAGATAAAAACGGAACACTCACTTACACCATAAACTTTCAAAACACAGGTACAGCACCTGCACAACATATTTACATTCTTGATACGCTTGATGCAGCAATTGATGAAAGCAGTTTTGAATTGCTTGCGTACAGTCATCAGCCGCTGGTGCAGCTAATAGGTAATGTGGTGCGTTTTAATTTTCCGAATATTAATTTGCCTGACAGTGTTAGTGATGAACCCAACAGTCATGGCTATGTGCAATATCGTGTAAAGCTGAAAGACAGTTTGTCGAAGGGAACTATTATTCAAAATACGTCTTACATTTATTTTGATTTCAACGCACCGGTGCAAACCAATACTGTTGTTGATACCTTAACTGATTGCAACAACCTTGCATCCATACAATTCACCAATCCGAATTTCTGTAATGGCGATACTGTTTTTGCAAATGCTGTTCTCGGTTACAATTCAAACACTGATTGGTATGTTGATTCTGTTTTTGTTTCCAACAATCAGAATATTTTTATTCCAAATCTTACAATTGGTAACCATGAAATAAAATTAGTTGCAAGCAATGCGTATTGCAATGTTGAAGTTGTTTCAAATATTGTGTATCACGATTTGCCGGTAGTTGATTTAGGAAACGATACTGCAACTTGCAACGTATCAGTGCAACTTGATGCAGGTGCAGTGAATATTTCTTATCAATGGAGTAATGGTGAAACAACGCAATCAATAATTGCAACGGCAACAAATAATTATTCTGTTGTTGTAACAGATGCGAATGGTTGTGTCAATTCCGATTCAGTAAATATTGTTGTCAATCCATTACCAACAATTGAATTAGGAAATGATACTGCAACTTGTAATGCATCAGTTCAACTTGATGCAGGTTCAGGAAATATTTTATATCAATGGAGTAATGGTGAAACAACGCAAACAATAATTGCAACTGCGACAAATAATTATTCAGTTGTAGTAACAGATGCAAACGGTTGTTCAAATGCTGATTCCATTTCAATTACAATAAATGCATTACCTGTTGTTACATTAAATGCATTTCCCAATTCAGATACGCTTTGCATTAGTTCAGGAGTACAAACAATCAGTAACGGTAACCCTATAGGTGGCACGTTATCAGGTACAGGTGTGAGTGGAAATAATTTTAATCCTGCACTTGCCGGAGTAGGTTGGAATGTAATTTTGTATTCATACACCGATTCAAACGGATGCACAAATATTGCAACTGATAGTGTGTTTGTTGATTTATGCCTCGGAGTAAATTCGATTTCAGGAAATGAAACCATTAATATTTATCCCAACCCCGCTACTGATGAAATAACGATAAGCTACAATTTCAAAAACGCTTCGCACATAAAAATTGAATTGTATAATTCAATAGGAGAAAAAATAAAAGTGTTGGTGGATGAAAAATATCAAGTCGCTGAAAACCCGCAAGGTTTTAAAAACCTTGCGGGTTTGGGCAAGGGAATTTATTTAGTGAAAGTGAGTGATGATGAAAATGTTTTTGTGAAGAAATTGGTGGTGGAATAACTACTTCGTGTCAACTCAATTCTTAAACATTACCAGCAACTGCCCCAATTTGGTTTTCATCTCTCTGCGATTTACTATAAAATCGAGGAAGCCATGTTCTAAAACAAACTCTGCCGTCTGAAATCCTTTTGGTAAATCTTTTCCTATTGTTTCTTTTACTACACGTGGTCCGGCAAAACCGATGAGGGCATTTGGTTCACCAATATTTAAATCGCCAAGCATGGCAAAACTTGCCGTTACACCACCTGTGGTAGGATCGGTTAATATGGAAATGTAAGGCACTTTGGCTTCGCTCAGCAAAGCAAGTTTGGCGCTTGTCTTTGCCATTTGCATTAATGAATGTGCCGCTTCCATCATACGTGCGCCACCGCTTTTGCTTATCATTATAAAAGGCACTTTATTCTCAATACAAAAATCAATAGCGCGGCTTATCTTCTCCCCTACTACGCTTCCCATCGAGCCACCAATGAATTTAAAATCCATGCAGGCTATCATGGCTTCGTTGCCGTTAATGCGGCCGGCAGCAGTTCGCACGGCATCATTCAATCCTGTTTTGGTAATGGAATCTTTAACCCGGTCAATATACTTTTTGGTGTCCACAAATTTAAGCGGATCGCCCGAAGTCATGTTTTCATTAATTTCCATAAACTCGTTGTTATCAAAAAGTATGGAGAAATATTCTTCGGAACCTAAGCGCTCATGATAACCGCACTTAACGCATACATAGCTGTTAGCTTCATGCTCTTTGCTGGGCTGTATGTGCTTGCACGATGGGCACTTGTACCACAAACCTTCAGGCGTTTCCTTCTTCTCGCGTGTAGTTGTTGTTATTCCTTTTTTTATGCGGGTAAACCAGCTCATGGGTGTTGGGAATTGGGAAATATGGGAATATGGGGATATGGAAATATGGGAATGTGGAAATACGGATATATGGAACAAGAATATTTGGAGTATGGTTTAAATCTTTTCGGCAAATCTTTTCATTTGAATACTTTAGGGATTAATTACAGCACTAAAACCTTATACCCGTATTCCCATATTTCCTTATTTCCTTACACCTTTCAAGCTAAATCAATCTCTTTACACAAATATACATCCTGTATCGCGTTCAACATTTTTATGCCATCGGCAAACGGTTTTTGAAATGCTTTGCGTCCGCTTATCAATCCATGACCACCGGCACGTTTATTAATTACTGCCGTTGTTACTGCTTCGGCCATGTCGCTTGCGCCCTTTGATTCGCCTCCGCTATTAATCAAGCCTACCCTGCCGGTGTAGCAATTCAAAACCTGGTAACGGCAAAGGTCAATGGGGTGATCGGTAGTTAATTTTTCATACACATCTTTATGTGTCTTGCCGAAATTAATTGCAGGGTATCCGCCATTATTCGTTGGCAGTTTTTGTTTGATGATGTCTGCCTGTATAGTCACACCAAGATGATTTGCCTGTCCGGTAAGATCAGCAGAAGTATGATAATCCACACCATCTTTTTTAAATGCATTATTGCGCGTATAGCACCATAAAATTGTTGCCATACCCAATTCATGTGCGCGTTCAAACGCCTGCGCCACTTCAACAATCTGGCGACCACTTTCGGCACTTCCGAAATAAATTGTTGCACCAACAGCCGCTGCGCCCATATTATATGAACTTTCTATAGTGCCAAACATAATCTGGTCAAACTTGTTGGGGTAAGAAAGAAATTCGTTGTGATTAATTTTTACGATGAAAGGAATCTTATGTGCATATTTTCTTGACACACTTCCCAGCACTCCATAAGTAGAAGCTACTGCATTGCAACCACCTTCAATAGCAAGCTTTACAATATTTTCAGGGTCGAAGAATAGTGGATTGGGTGCAAATGATGCTCCGGCACTGTGTTCAATACCCTGGTCAACAGGCAGTATGCTTACATAACCTGTGCCTCCAAGCCGGCCATGATTATAAATACTTCCAAGATTTCGCAATACATTATTGCTGCGGTTGGTTGGTGCAAACATGCGATCAACAAAGTCGGCACCGGGTTGATGAAGATCGGCTTTGTTTACTGTTTTACATTGATGTTTTAATAACGAATCGGCCTGTGCGCCTAATAGTTCGGTAATCTGTTTTAAATCCATAATTATTAAATAAAGGAGTAACTTTTGAGAGGGCGACAAAGCTAAAAATTATTTTTAGTCTGATGTTTTAGTAGTTTTTAAATCGTTTCAAGCACATCTACAAACTCTTTCACTGAAATAATTTTTGTATGATGATAACTTTGCAACACCAACAAATCTTTATCTGAAGTAACAAGATAGTCGGCATTGGATTTGTGGCTTAAAGCCAAAAGATAATCATCTTTTCTGTCTCGGCATGTCGGATTGATTTCAGTATCATCAAACACTTCAGCAATAATTTGAAGCAAACTTATCAATGTTTCAACTTCTCTTTTCTTAAAGTATTTTTCAAATCTCTCATACTGTGCAACCAATTTTATTTCAAGAAAAAGTTGTGGCGAAAAGACAAGTTTAATTTTTTGATTTATGAGAACTTCCTTGAGGGATGAAAGTTTTTTACCAATCAAAAAGCTTATCCAGATATTCGTGTCAATGACTATTTTTATTGGCTTTTGAGGCATAAATCCTGGTTCTTACTTCTTCAACAGTAGTATTAATTTCCTCTTCGGAAATTTCATTGGTTTTAAAAGCATTAAGTAATTCTGTAAGTTTTTTATTGACAAAATCCTTTTCAAGCTCTTTGCTTAAAATTCGCTTCTTATTATCAGGCAACATTTTCACAAGTTGCAAAACCTGGTCAAACCTGATGTTAATGGGATATTCTTTCATTACCTTGTTATATGAGAATTCAAATTTATTATTTTTTTGGGAAGTCGCAATGGAAACGAATTTTACATCCGGTGAGGTTGAAAAAACCCTCACGGGTTTTGGCGTGGCAAAGTCACTACTCCAATTTTCACCTTACATGAACTTCGCGACCTGTCATGTGAAACCACCTATTAAATCAAACAACCCGATCAAATTAATGATCGGGTTGTTTGAAATTATACTTTCAGACCATATTGCTTTTAAACTGATTATTGAATCTGATCTGCACTAACAACAGGAGGATCCTTTTTCATAATTGCGGCTACTATTAATGCTGCAATAGCACCAACAATAAGGTTCATTACAAAACCCATGCAAGCCATAACTCCCGGTGATAAAAACATGTTGGTATATTTCATAGCTATTTCAATTTGATCTTCGGGCATGTTTTTCTTTGCCATTTCAGCCATTGTTTTTTCCCTCAAAAAATCAATCATGCCTGTATCAACTACAGTTAAGTGAATATAAAAGTAAATGCAGCTAATTAATCCGGCAATTAAAAAAACTAAGAAACCGGTTTTAAATCCACCCCCAAAAGTGATGTAACCTTTGTTAATATCGCGTTGTTCTTTAACTGCCAAAACCACAAATACCAAAGTCAAAATTATTGCAACCCAGCCTAATGCCTGGTTCATTTCGGTTCTGTCAAGACCGGTAAGATACATAATTAAATTCCAGATAATTGCTGCAACGCCTGCTATGAGGCCGTACTTTAAATGTGGTTTCATAATTTTTGAGAATTAATTTTTTAGTAAAAGATTTAAAAGATGCATTGAATAAGATTCACGAATTAAGCAATATTTCATTTTACATTTTCACTCATTCAAATTTATTTTTCAATATTCGCTGCACAGTTTATTAACAGCCTTATTTATTATATTCTTTTTAAAATAAAACTATGCAATCTTTCAATAAGAAAACGAATCCTGATTTGAATACTCATTTGATCAACTTCCAAAAAATTGTTACAACAATTGTCCTGATTTTTATCGTGCAGACTTCAGTAGCACAATTGAAAGAATCACTTAACCTTTCCCTTAACAGCGGCTGGCAGTTTCGCGAAGCCAATACAGAACGATGGATGAATGCCACTGTACCGGGTTGCGTTCATACTGATTTGGTGAGCAACGGGGTTATTGAAGATGTGTTTAATGGCAGCAATGAAAAAAATGTGCAATGGATTGAAACCAAAGATTGGGAATACCGCTCCACTTTTAATATTGACGAAAAACTAATGGCAAAAGAAAATATAGACCTGGTGATGGAAGGTTTAGATACTTATGCCGATGTTTTTATTAATGAAACAAAAGTGTTAGAGGCTGATAATATGTTTACCGGATACACTATTCCTGTAAAACAATTTATAACTAATGGGCAAAATACCATTCGAATTTATTTTCATTCGGCAGTTAATTATGTGATGCCGCTCTTCCAGGCATCCGATGTTAAATATCCTGCTGATAATGACGGAGCAGAAAATAAAACAAGTCCATACACACGCAAGGCAGCTTACCAGTTTGGCTGGGATATAGCACCACGCATGGTAGGTTGCGGTATATGGAGGTCGTTAAAACTCGAAGCATGGAATGGAGTTAAAATTACTGATGTTTATTTAAGGCCAATCAAGATAACTTCTAAACGGGCGAAATACGAAGCAGAAGTAAGCCTTGAGGCGACTTATAGCGGCCCACTACAGTTCATAATAAGAGATTACGAAGACGGTGAACTCACTGCAAAAAAGCTGATAGTAAATGCTGACAACCGCAAGATGAAAATCAAAATTCCTGTTAGCATAAAAAACCCTGAACTGTGGTGGCCCAATGGAAGTGGCACACAAACATTGTATGATCTCGATTTTGAAGTGGTTGCCGGAAATGATCTTTATAAAACTACTAAGCAGATTGGAGTGCGCACTATAGAGGTAATAAATAAAGCAGATAAGGATGGTAAAAGTTTCTTTGTAAAAGTTAACGAATTACCCACTTACATGAAAGGAGCAAACTATGTTCCTATGGATATTTTTCCATCGCGGGTTACACCTGAACAATATAGCAAGTTGTTTGCTGATTTAAAGAAAAGCAACTTTAATATGCTGCGTGTTTGGGGTGGCGGAATTTATGAAAGCGATGAGTTTTACCGCCTCGCTGATGAAAACGGAATCCTGATTTGGCAGGACTTTATGTTTTCGGGAACTATGTATCCTGTTGACTCAGCGTTTACAGAGCGGGTTAGATCAGAGGCGCGTTACAATATTGTTCGTTTGCATAATCATCCTTCACTTGCACTATGGTGTGGCAATAATGAGATACAGGTTGCCTGGGATAACTGGGGATGGCAAAAGACATACAACATTACTGCGGCCCAGGCCACCAAAATGTATGATGGTTACAAAAAAATATTTAATGAAATTCTTCCTTCAGAAGTTGAGAAGTCAGATAGTGGAATGTTTTATTTTGCTTCATCACCACAGAGCAACTGGGGGAATGCAGCGGGTTTAAAATCGGGCGATAATCATTACTGGGGCGTGTGGCATGGTGAAGAACCTGTAGAGAGTTATCAAACCAATGTGCCGCGTTTTGCAAGTGAGTTCGGCTTGCCTTCATTGCCCGAAATGAATTCGATTGCTCGCTTTACAACTGCTGATGATAGAAATATAAATTCAGAGTTGATGCACAACAGGATGAAAAGTTATAAGGGATTGGGACTTTTAGAAAAATATGTTGATGCAAATTATAACGCAGCAAATGATTTTGAAGATTTTGTTTATAAAACAAATGTGCTGCAGGCCGATGCTGTTACTTCGGCAATAGAAGCACAACGAATATCAAAACCATTCTGTATGGGTTCGCTGTACTGGCAACTTACCGATTGCTGGCCGGGCATCACATGGTCATCAATTGATTATTACGGCAAGTGGAAAGCTTTGCAGTATCGTGTTAAAGATGCTTTTGAAGCCGTAATGATCACTCCGCAGATGGAGAAAAATAAAGTGAAACTCTGGATAGTTGATGACAAGAACATCGGTTTTAATGCAACACTCGATTTACGATTAATTAATTTTACCGGTAAAGTATTATGGAATAAAGATTATAAATTAAAGATAAAAGCGAATGAAAGTTATGCTCTTACTATAGATTCGCTTTTTGAAGAATTGAATGAGGATGGAAGAAAAAATGTAGCGCTGGAGTGTATTTTATTTGACAGCAAAGGAGTTATTTCACAACGGAATTTATTCTTCGAAAAAACAAAGCAGCTTGATTTGCCTGCAGTAGAATTTGAAAAAGACGTTTGCCAATATGGTAAAGGTTATATGCTCACCTTGCAATCGAAAACAGTGGCAAAAAATGTTTGCCTCACAGTGGTTAATGGCGATGCAGATTTTTCAGATAATTATTTTGATATGATGCCTGGTGAAGTTAGGCAGGTTGAAATTACCTCGCCACTTTCAATTGAACAGGTAGTAGCTAATTTGAAAATAAGGACGATGCGGAAGGAGTAGGTTTGGAGTTTGTGGTTTGCAAGTAACCATACCATTAAACTGTCCTGTTGATTCCGATGATTCGGAAGAAACATCCTTCTTCAAATGAAGTAGTTAGTACCCGTGTAGAAAGTTCCTTCGCTTCGCTCAGGATGACAATAGTCTGAAACTAATCCCTTTCATCAATCACCCCATCCTTCCCGTAAGAATAAACTCAGTGCCTTTATCCACTTCGGATTTCACCTGAATGGTAAAGCCATGAAAAATTGCTATGGTTTTTACAATCGGCAATCCAAGTCCGAAACTATTGCCATCGTTTGCATGAAAGCGCTTGAAACGCTCAAAGATTAAATCCACCTGGTCTGTTGGAATTCCTTTGCCTGTATCGGCAATGCAAAGTTCAAATTGATCGCCTGTTGTTTTACCTGAGATTGTTATTAATCCATTTGGCTTGTTGTATTTAATTGCATTAATTATGATGTTCAAAATCATATTATGCAGCAACGATTTATTACAATTACTTAAATGAATTGGTCCTTCAAAATGTTGTTTTATCGTAAGACATTTTTGTTCGCAGCGGTCTTCTACTTCTTCGCAAACTTCCTCCACAATTTCATTAAGAGAGGCTTCTTCGTTTTTAAGATATTGCTCATTCTCAATTTTTGAAATCATCAGCAAGGCCTTTATTACCCGGCTCAGGCGACCTAAAGTTTTTTGTGATTCCACAATTTTCAATGATGTTTCATCATCTGTTTTGCCTTCGGCAATTATATTTTCGAAACGGTTTTGAAGTATTGAAATAGGCGTTTGCAATTCGTGAGAAACGTTGGCAATAAATTCTTTCTCTTTATTAAAATCATTTTTGATTTTATGCATCAGTTCTTCAAATGTGCTGTCTAAGTATTTGAATTCGTAAGTAGAGCTTTTAACGGGATGCGATTGGAATTTAAGCGGGTCTTCAACACCTTTTAATTTATCCACAATTTTATGGAACGGCTGCAGCAGCACTCCTATAAATGCAAAGTCGGACGCAATGGAAACTAATATTACCAATATCATCAACCATATAGTGAACTTGTAAAATGTTTCATCTAATTTTTGGATGGTGCTAAGACCTTCGCCAATATTGAGCGAATACATTTGATTATCGTAAATAAAATTTCTTCTTATAACGCGGTGTTTCAGGTCTTCTCCATCTACGTTCCAGCTTTCAATCATTATAGAATCAGTTTCGGTATAAAGTTTAGGATCTGTAACAGGCAAAATTTGTATAAACTCTTCTTTAAAAATAGTGTGATCGCCATAGCTACAATCCTGCTCACGCTTAATATCATCAAGCCCACCTTGCTTTATCATCATCATTGCCCTGTCGGCATTGGCATGAAGGCGGCTATCTATATGATTATACACCACACTCTGAACAAGAGCAGGCAGCACCAAACCACAGCCCCCAATAATAAGCGCCTTTGACAAGGCATTATAAATGGCAAATTTTAATTGTAAACGCATTGCTTTATGAAAATAAATTTTGTCAAAAATACGGAGTTTGAAATGAGTTAGCTATGAAACGGTTGGTTTGACTTTAGTTCTTACATAAATAATTCTTTACATACATTCGAAGCCAAAATAAACCATTATGGCAACCACTGTTAAAATATTTATTGCTTCATCGGCTGAGATGAAGGAGGAACGAAAAGATTGTATTGTTTTCTTAAATCAGATAAATAAAACATACAAGCATCTCGACCTGGAACCTGTTGAGTGGGAATATGATATTCCTCATGGAAGTTATCCTGATTTTTCAGGAGTTCAAAAAGCAATTAACCCACTGTTAGAAGAATGTAATCTGTATATATTTATTTTCAATTCTAAAATTGGAAAATATACTAAGGAAGAATTTGCACTTGCAACGGAGCTTAAAAAGAAAATCTTTCCTTTTTTTAAGCAAGGCTTTTCTCCTAAAAAGGATGAGATTGCTAAGTGGACTGAATTGTTGGACTTTAAAGAAAGTTTAAATGAAAGAGTACTTTATATAGATTATGAAACACCTAAAGATTTTCAGCTATTACTAACTCAAAATTTGAATTTGTATCTATCCCAGGAATTTCCTCCCTCTTATGAAAACAAATCTTTATCACCTGAAACTACTACATTACTAAAAGTATTATCTGAAAAGCAAGATGAAATTGATGAACTTAAAAAAGCAAACTTAGCCTTACCTGATATCGGAACTAAAAACCGTCTTGCACTTTTAGAACAAGAGAAGAATTCTCTTACAGACGAGTTAAATAAAAACAAAGAAATACAAGCCCAGCAAGCCAAAGAAAAACAGGAATTATTAATAAGGCTTGAACCTCAAATAGTCAAAGACAACCTAAAACAACAAGCACGGATTGCCATAAAAGAAAATAAATATGATGAGGCAGAAGCACTTTTAAATGAAAGCGCAAAAGAAAGTATTAGTGATGTTGCATCAACTTTTTATGAATTAGGCAAACTCAAAAAAATACAATTGAAATATAAAGAGGCTCTTGATAAATTTGAATTAGCAGTAAAAATAAACCCCGAAGATTTTGATATGAATATGGAAGCGGGAAGGATGCTTCGTGATTTAGGATATAATGATAAAGCAATTGTACATTTTGAAAAAGCTTTGCAAACATTAGAGCATAATAACTCAGTAGATAAAAGCAAATTGTTGTTCTTAAATGAGGGATTAGGAAAGTCTTATTTTAACAAGGGTGAATATGATATAGCAATAAAATATTGTGAAGAATCCCTTGCCATTAGTAGAGAACTTTATGGTGATGAACATCCGGAAATAGCTAATTGGTATAATAATTTGGGATTGGTTTACGATTCCCAAGGCGGATCCGATAAAGCAATTAAATATTATGAACAGGCACTTGCCATTGATAAAAAATATTATGGTGAAGAGCATCTTCAAATTGCTATCCGTTATAATAATTTAGGACTTGCTTACTCTAATAAAGACGAATGCGATAAAGCAATTAACTATTACGAACAAGCACTTGATATTGATAAAAAATATTATGGTGAAGATCATCCTGATATTGCGACCAGTTATAATAATTTAGGAGGTACTTACTACACCAAAGGCGAATACGACAAAGCAATTAACTATTTTGAAAAGGCGCTCGCCATTGATAAAAAATATTATGGTGAAGAACATCCTGATATTGCTACCCGATATTTCAACCAAGGTGCCGTCTATTATAAAAAGGCTGACTATGCCAAAGCAATTAGCTATTTTGAAAGTGCATTAAAAATGCATGAAAAATTCCTGCCACCTAATCATCCAAGTATTACAAATGTTAAAGAATGGCTTACCCTTGTCCAAGAGGCACCTGATAAAACTCACAAATAACATCCTCTTACAACCACAAGGGATTTAAAAGTCTGCGGGTTTAAATTCCTCAATTCTTTACATACATTCGAAGCCAAAATAAACCATTATGGCAACCACCGTTAAAATATTTATTGCTTCATCGGCTGAGGTGAAGGAGGAAAGAGAAAAGTGTATTGAACTCTTATACACAAAAAACATCTTTGAACACCTGGAGCTAAAACCGCAAATGTGGGAGTATGATATTGCACATGGAAGCTACCCCGATTTGAATGGTTTTCAAGATGCAATTAATCCCCTACTTGAAGAAAGCGACCTATGTATTTTTATCTACTATTCGAAACTTGGCAGATATACGATTGACGAATTTAACCTTGCAAAAGAACATAAAAAGAAAATTATTCCTTTTTTCAAGACAGGATTTTCAGCATCAGAAGAAGAACAGAGTAATTTATATACCAAGCTGCTTGCCTTCAAAAAAAGTTTGAATGGAGAAATTCAACCCGTTGAATATTCATCTCTTATTGAATTTGAAAATAATTTTGGGGACCAATTGCAAAGGCATTTACGTAGAGCTTTCGCACAGTCTTATGAAAATAAGCCCGAATCAGATGAAATTAAAAGCTTAAAGGCCGAACTATATGATAAAGACAAGAAAATTGAACAACTTACAAATTCGAAGAGTTTGCCTGATGAAGAAACCAAAAACCAACTTGTATTATTAGAGCAGCAAAAACAATCGCTAATTAACCAACTTAACCAAAACAAAGAAATACAAGAACAGCAAGCTAAAGATATTCTGGATTTTAAATTAAGTATAGGACAACAAAAGTTAGCTAAAGCAAAGCTAAAAGAACAAGCAGATGTTGCCTTTGATGAAAAAGATTATGAAAAAACAAAAGCACTATTAAAAGAAAGTGCCATGGAAGATATTGCAAATGCTGCAACTACATTTTATGAAATAGGTAAGGTGAGTAAAATACAACTGAATTATAAAGAAGCGCTCCATTACTTTGAATTAGCCGTAAAAATAAACCCAGAAGATTTTGATATGAACATGGAGGCAGGAAGAATGCTTCGCGATTTAGGTTATAATGACAAGGCAATTATAAATTTTGAAAAAGCATTGCTGATATTTCAGCGAACTAATTTCGCAGATGAAATTAATTTATCATATTTATATAATGAGTTAGGACTTGCTTACTACTACAAAGGGGAATACGATAGAGCCATTGACTGTTATAAAAAAGCCCTCGTAATTTTTAAAAAAATCTATGGAGATGAACAGCCAACTATTGCTTCTTACTATAATAACTTAGGAAGTGCTTACTATGGCAAAGGGGAATACGATAAGGCCATTAATTATTACGAAAAAGCCCTTATCATTAATAAAAATCATAATGGTAAAGAGCATCCAGATATTCCGATTTATTTTAATAATTTAGGAAGTGTTTACGATAGTAGAGGCGAATTCGACAAGGCAATTAACTATTATGAAAAGGCACTTTCCATTCTTAAAGAAATTTATGAAAGTGAACATCCGAATATTGCTAGTTCTTATAATAATTTAGGAAGTGCATACTACAGTAAAAACGAGTATGATAAGGCAATTGAGTATTACGAAAATGCACTTGTCATTAATAAAAAATATTATGGTGATGAACATCCAAATAATGCTGCCAGCTATAATAATTTAGGACTCGCTTATAATAATAAACGCGAATATGATAAAGCTATTAAATATTACGAAATTGCTCATGCCATTAATATAAAATATTATGGTAAAGAACATCCAAATATTGCAACCGGTTATAACAATTTAGGATTAGCTTACAATAACAAAGGCGATTATGACAAAGCGATTAGCCTTTACGAACAAGCACTCATCATCGGTAAAAAATATCATAGTAAAGAACATCCTCTTATTGCTAACTATTCCCATAATTTAGCACTTGCACACAAAAACAAGGGTTTATGAAACCGCGTTAATAACTATAAAAAAATTCCTTCCACCTAATCATCCAATATTACAAATGTTAAAGGATGGCTTATAGGTTTCAAGAGGCGCGGGATAAAACCCTTAAATAAAATCCTTGGGCAACCACAAACGATTGCCCCTACGAATATAACACGCATTTATGTAGGGCAACGTCATGGTTGCTCCCCCTGGTGCAAGTCTTCCCAAGCCATGTGCCGCTGCATGACTTGTGCCGCAACAAGACCCACCATCCATTTTTCGTTTGCTTCATAATCAGTACAATCACATTACTCGAAGTGAGCTTGCCGAACTAATCATCATTCATCCCCGCTCTTACGGAAAAAGTAATTGTTCATCATTGATAAAGCTAAGAAAAGTTCGGCATCCTTCGGTAAACTTAGGAACCAAGTTCACTACGGGGAACTGATTTTTTAAATATATTTGGGGGTTATGAAACGGGAAACTTAACTACCGAACCGCAAGCCTGGAGGCGTTGCGGTAGCGACACGAGACACTTTGTAAGAGCAGGGAAGGTTAAAAAAAATGATTAACAATGATTCATCAATGAAAACATTTAAGATATTATTTCTGTTGGTAACATTTACAATGAATTGCCAGTTACTAAAGGCGCAAAACCCATTAGTGAAACAATGGGACAAGCGCTTTGGTGCCACTGCAGTTGAAGAACTTTTTGCATTTCAACAAACCGGTGATGGAGGGTATATACTTGGAGGTAATTCTTTTTCAGGTATAAGCGGTGATAAGACGCAGGCATCACAAGGGCAATCAGATTATTGGGTGGTGAAAGTTGATTCGGTTGGCACGCTTCAATGGGAGAAACGGTTTGGAGGTGCTCTTCCTGACGCACTTCATTCGTTGCAGCAAACTTCTGATGGTGGTTACATACTTGGTGGCTACAGTGGTTCGGGCATTAGTGGTGATAAAACACAGGCCTGTGTAGGTGACAATGATTACTGGATTGTGAAAATTGATTCGCTTGGCATAAAACAGTGGGACAAAACTTTTGGTGGAATAGATAACGATGCACTATATGCATTGCAACAAACTATTGATGGAGGGTATATGCTTGCAGGGTTTTCAGGCTCAGGTATAAGTGGTGATAAAACACAGCCCCTTTTGGATACCTGTGTAACCTGTGTTACACGTGCTGACTACTGGATTGTAAAAATAGATGCTGCGGGTACAAAACAATGGGATAAAGATTTTGGTGGATTATCAAATGATAATTTACATGCCATGCAACAAACAACTGACGGAGGATATTTGCTCGGTGGATATACCGCTTCGGGAATTGGCGGAGATAAAACGCAACCAATATGGGGCGCTAATGATTTCTGGATTGTAAAAACAGATTCGCTTGGCAATAAGCAGTGGGATAAAGATTTTGGCGGAACCCTTGGTGATTATCTTTTTTCGTTGCAGCAAACTATGGATGCAGGTTTTATTTTTGGCGGAACTTCATTTTCAGATGTAGGCGGTGATAAAACGCAGCCATCATGGGGCACTTCAGATTACTGGATTGTTAAAACCGATTCTATCGGAACTGTGCAATGGGATAAAGATTTAGGAGCCGTTAGTTTAGAAGATGATTTTGGAAATATTTCGCAAACTGCTGACAGCGGGTATTTAATAGCCGGTACTTCTTATTCAATTATAAGCGGAAACAAAACAGAAAACAATCTTGGTGTTGAACAAAGCTGGATAATAAAAACCAATGCACTTGGTATCATTCAATGGGATAAAACTATTTTTACTCAGGGTCATGATGAAAAAGGGCTTGCTATACAAACAAAAGATGGATGTTATGCAATAGCCAATTATACTGATGGCGGAACCGGTGGCTATAAATCACAACCCTCGTGGGGCAACTCTGATTACTGGATTGTAAAATTTTGTGATACAACCCAGGTTATAGTTTCAATACCAGGTATAAATTTATCGTGTACCGATACGACTTTTTGCGAAAAGCAATGCATAGATTTCTATGATTTAAGCACCAATAATCCAACATCATGGCAATGGTTTTTTCCCGGTGCAGATAGTTTATCAAGCACGCTTCAAAACCCGACCAATATATGTTATAATAATTATGGAAGTTTTGATGTAACTCTCATCGCCTGCAATGCTGCCGGGTGTGATACTTTAATGCTAACCAACTTTATTAATGAATATCAAAGCCCTATTGATTCTATTTATCAATCGAATGATACATTGTATTCATTGCCCGCTTTCAGTTATCAATGGTATGAAGTTACCAATGGAATAATTGCAGGAGCAACTAACCAATATTATGTTCCCACACAAGCAGGAAATTATTATTGTTCTATAAGCGATTCGATAGGATGCATTGCAGCATCAAACACAATAGCAATTACAACAGGTATAGGCGTAATTTCTCAAAACGATTTATTGATTTTAAAACCCAATCCTTTTTCAGATAACCTCACTATAATCCTAACCCAAAACAAACCGGTTGAAATAAACCTGTATGATGTCACAGGTCGTAAAGTTTTCAATCAAACAATAAACCATTCCGCCACCCTCAATACCTCGCAGCTTGCAAAAGGAATTTATATTTATGAGGTGAGGAGTCCCGATGCATCGGGAGGAGGAGTTATTAAAAAAGGTAAGGTTGTGAAGGAGTGAAAGATTGTTTTGAATGATTGAATGAAGGTCACCAACCGCAAACAAAAAATCCCGAACTCCCGTTAAAATTAAAACAGGCCAACTGAACAAGTTTGTTTTTTTGTACGTTTACGTTTCCATTATATGAACCTGTTTTACTCAAAACAAAATAATTATGAAAAAACTATTACTCTGTGCTACGCTTATGCTGATGGTGACTATAAACGCATGGTCACAAACTGTGAATAACCAAAACGGAAATGGTGTTTATGATTCATCGTTTCCAAATGGTTTAAAGGAAAAAAATTTAACGGGAAATATATCAGCCGTACAAAACTCACCCCAATTAAAAATGGTGGGGTTAATGCCCGACTTTCAATTTGATGAGTTTCCGGTAAATCATAATATGCATATAGCCACTGATGACAGCTTTTATTATACTATTAACGGTGGTAATTTTTCAATAGGGCAAATAAATAAGTTTGATTTAACGGGTGTATTAATTCAAACTTATCCAATCCAGATTGACGGCAGGGGCTTATCATACAATAAGGCCGATGGCTTTTTATATGCTTCGCTGTATGCACGCGATATAGTAAGGATAGACAATTTAGCCGCAGGTACTTTTACCACTATTTTCACACCAGGTATGCAAAACGACCAGGCATCTTTTGCAATCTCTAATGACGGAACAAAGTATTTTGATTTTTATGCGGGCACTTTATTGATTCACGATTTTTTTACCGGTGCAGTTATCAATACTATAACCGGGCTTAA
>JBDTRM010000080.1:0-34855 GCA_039931675.1 Bacteroidia bacterium
CCTATACAGTAACTGTTACAGATGGCAACAACTGTACAAAAACAGCCACAGCGATCATCACCGACCAAAGCGGCCCAACGATCAACGGCATCACAGCAACAAATGTAAGCTGCAACGGAGGCAATGACGGAAGCATTAGCATAACCACAATTGGCGGCACGCTACCGATAACCTATAACTGGAGCAACGGAGCGAGCACGCAAAGCATCAACACGCTGACAGGAGGGACCTATACCATTACGATAAGCGATGCAAACAACTGCACAGCAACAGCAACAGCCACGGTTACAGAACCGGCAGGAATCACAGCAAACACCACAACCACAGCAAGCGCCTGCGGGCAGAGCAATGGTAGTGTAAGCATAACAGCGGGCGGAGGCACAGGCACGCTGACCTACAGCTGGAATACGGGAGCCACAACTACAACAGTAACTGGACTTTCAGCCGGCACCTATACGGTAACTGTTACCGATGCAAACAGTTGCACCATAAGCAGCATTGCTAATATTAATAATTTGAATGGACCGTCAATTTCAAACGTAACACCTTCAAACATTCTATGCTATGGTGGAAATAATGGAACAATAACTTTAGATGTGACTGGTGGTGTCCAACCGCTACAATTTACGTGGAGCAATGGAGCAACCACACAGAATATTAATTCATTAGTAGCCGGACTTTATATTTTAACTGTAATTGATTCAGTTAACTGCCAATCCTCAATAACACAGCTAATTACACAGCCGGATTCAATACAGGTAACCAGTTCTGTAATTAACGCCACCTGTAGTTCAAATAACGGCAGTATTGATGCATTTGCTTCAGATGGTTCGGGCGGATTTGTCTTTTTATGGAATACAGGTTCAACTAATAGCTCATTGTCAGCCTTGGCGGCTGGTACCTATACTGTAACAGTTACAGATGTTAATAGTTGTGCAAAAATTACTTCCTTTATAGTTAACGATGAAAGCGGACCAGTAATATCCAATATAACGGCTACTGATTTAACTTGCAACGGATCAAATTCAGGTTCAATTGATATTACATTGGCTGGAGGAACCCCACCTCTTCAATTTAATTGGAGTAATGGCGCCACTTCACAGAACATTAATGCACTTTTATCCGGTACATACACATTAACAATAACGGATACCAATGGCTGTAGTACAACTATTTCCCAGTTTATAAATCAGCCATCACTAATAACAGTATCCACATCTTCAACACCTGCTATAGGCGGGCAAAATAATGGAACGGCAAGTGTAGTAGCATCAGGAGGTACTGGATTATTGACTTATTTATGGTCCACCAGTGAAACAACGAGTAATATAAGCGGACTCGTTCCCGGAATTTATATCGTTACAGTGACAGATATAAATAACTGTACAGCAACAGCTTCCCAGGAAGTGTTAAGTCAAAGTTGTCCGGACATCATTGGAATATCTTATGGCGATGTTACCTGTAATAGTGGCAATGATGGTTTTATAAATATTACAGATACCGGAGGACTTGCCCCGTTGTCGTATTTATGGAGCAATGGTGCAACTACAATAAATATAAATAGTCTTCAGGCAGGTATTTATAGCTTAACAATTACAGATGCGAATAATTGTACAGACACTATTTCACAGTTGATATCGGAACCTCCTGCAATGGTAGTAAGCACTGGTTCTGTTGATGCGAGTTGCGGCCAGTCGAATGGTAGTGTAAGTGTAACAGCAAGTGGAGGAACCGGCATTTTATCTTACTTATGGAACACAGGAGCAACTACCACTTCAATAAACTCACTTCCGGCAGGAACCTATACAGTAACCGTTACAGATTTAAACGGTTGTACTGTTTCTGACAATGCTAATATCGGTAACATAAATGGCCCTGTTATTTCAAATGTCACTTTCACAAATGTAAGTTGTAACGGTGGAAATGATGGTACTATAAGTGTTGTAGTATCCGGAGGTACACCACCTTTGCAATTTTTGTGGAGTAACGGTGCCAGTAGTCTTAATATAAATAATCTTAGTGCAGGTTTATACACCCTCACAGTGACTGATGATAGTTTATGCCAGGCTTCGGTTACGCAAGTGATAACCGAACCGGCATCCATTACTGCAAATGCTGCTGCCACCGGGGTAACTTGTAATCTTAATAACGGAAGTGTAACTGTTACTGCAAGCGGTGGTACAGGAACACTATCGTATTTGTGGAATACAGGAGCCACCACTACTTTAGTAACTAATCTTGTTGCGGGGACCTATACAGTTACAGTTACTGATGTTAATAATTGCACTGCAACTGCAACTGCATTAATTAATAATCAAGGCGGACCTTTAATTACACCTACCCCCGTTAATGTAAGTTGTGCAGGGGGCAATGACGGGGCAATATTTATTTCTGTAAACGGTGGTACTTCGCCTTATCAATATAATTGGAGTAATGGGGCCACCACTCAAAATATTGCAGGTCTCATAGCAGGAATATATACATTAACAGTTACTGATGTAAACAGTTGTACCTCATCAATTACAAAGGCGATAAATCAACCTGCTGCTATTACAATGAACGCTACCGGTTATCCTTCTCTTTGTATTCCAAACAACGGTTCTGCACAGGTATCAGCATCAGGAGGTACTGGTGTGCTAAGCTACCAGTGGAATACCGGAGCTACTTCAACCACGCTGAATAATTTAGCTGCCGGAACCTACACGGTAACAGTTACTGATGCAAATAGTTGCACTCATATTGATTCAATTACAATTGCAGATGAACCCGGGCCATCAATCGTGAATGTTTTGGCAGTTAATATAAGTTGTTTTGGAGCTAATGATGGATCTATTGATATTATTATAAATGGTGGAACCGGCACTTTGCAATATGACTGGAGCAATGGATCGAGTCTTCAGAATATTAATAATCTCGGGCAAGGAACCTATACTTTGACTGTTAGTGATGTTAATTCATGTACTACTACATTATCACAGGTAATTACTGAACCGAATGAAATATTAGCTTCGTTTACAACTGTTAATTCATCATGTGGCAGCAATAATGGTAGTGCAACAGTTAATGCTTCCGGTGGAACCGGAGCATTAAATTATTTATGGAATAATGGAGTTACCACAGCGACAATCAGCAACCTCAGTGCTGCTAATTATACTGTTACTATTACTGACGCCACAAATTGTTCGAAGGTAATTTCAACAAGTGTAAATAATATTAATGGCCCGCAAGTTTCGATTAATTCAGTTACAGATATTCCATGTACCGGTGGATTAGTGGGTGCCATTACCATCACCATTAGCGGTGGAACCTTACCTTATGTTTTTAATTGGTCAAACGGTGAAACCATGCAGGATTTATCAAATCTTGCAGCAGGTACATATACTTTAACTGTTACTGATTCATTAGGCTGTATAGCAACTGTTGATACATCTATTATACAGCAACCCGATCCTGTATTAACATTTGCAGATGTTAATTCTTCCTGTGAATTGGCTAACGGCTCTCTTACAGCAATAGTCACCGGAGCCATACCTACTGTTCAATATCTTTGGTCAGATGGTTCAACAAATGATTCTATCGTAAACTTAAATGCCGGAACATATACACTAACAGTTACTGATGGCGGCAATTGTGTTGTAACGGGAACAACTGCCATCACCACTACCCCTGCTGTTAATATAGCTCTTGGATTTATTACGGATGTTGCTTGTTTTAATGACTCGACAGGAAGTATTGATATTGCGGTCACAGGGGGTGGATTTTTCACTTATAACTGGTCATCCGGGCAAACAACGCAAGACCTTTCATCTGTAATTGCAGGTACTTATACTGTAACCGCAACAAATAATTTTGGATGTACTGATACGGAGTTATATATTATTAATCAACCTACGGCATTGTTGATATCTGTTAATACCATAAACGGAACATGTGGCAATACCTTTGGAAGCCTTGAAGCTATTGCCGCAGGTGGTGCAGGTAGTTATTCCTATTTATGGTCTGATGGGAAAACAACTGCTTTAAATGACAGTTTGATTTCCGGTGCCTATACGGTAACTGTTACTGACATTAACAATTGCTCCCTGTCATCTTCAGCTTCTCTTCAGATATTTGCACCTCCAATTATTACAGTTGATAGTATTGTAAACGTAACCTGTTTTGGAGATTCGACAGGAAGTATTGAAGTTTCCGTAACTGGCGGAATCACACCCTTTACTTATACCTGGTCCAACGGAGCTACTACAGATGATTTGTTTAATATTCAGGCAACTATTTATACATTAATTGTTACGGATAGCATTGGATGTAGTGATACGATTGCAGTGACAGTTTCAGAGCCTTCTGCGTTAAATATTATTTTTTCAGATAGCGATGCTCAGTGCGGTTTGCTTAACGGATATATAGTTGCCGCAGCTAACGGAGGTGTTGCACCCTATATTTATCAATGGTCAAACGGGGCATCAACTGACTCTATAACGAATTTATCCGGTGGTACCTATACTGTTACCGTTACTGATTCTGTGGGATGCATTTTGGTTCAAAGTGATAGTATTGTTAATACAGGTTTACTGTCATTAATCACTGATTCGGTAAATGATGTAACCTGTAATGGATTAAGTGATGGAAGCATCTATATCACGGTTGCAACAGGTTTTGCTCCTTTGCAATATAATTGGAGTAATGGTGCCACGATTGAAGATATTTCGGGGCTGGTGACTGATACCTATATTGTTACTGTTACAGATGTTTATGGCTGCACAGGGCAAGATACTGTTTTTGTATCTGAACCTCAATTGCTGATAGTTTCCATAAACTCTGTAAATCCAGCTTGTTTTAATAATAATGGCATTGTCACAGCAAATCCGTTTGGAGGCACTTCACCGTACTCATATCTGTGGTCAAATGGATTTACAACTGCAACAATTAATAACCTTTCACCAGGTGATTACACAGTTACGGTTACTGATACTAATAACTGTGCAACTACTGACTCAGTTCAGTTATTTACGTTAGGAATACCTGTTATAAATTTAATAAACTCCGGTGCAGTTTCCTGCAATGCAGGCAGTGACGGATTTTTTGATATTAACGTGACCGGTGGTGATGGAAATTACATTTATCTATGGTCTTCGGGTCAAACAACCCAGGATGCATTCAATCTTGTGGCCGGTACATATACCGTAACAGTTACTGACGGATCAGGTTGTTCAGCGGTTTCTATTTATTCAATAGGTGAACCGGGCGCTATTAATATTTCTTTTACGGCCGTTAATCCGACTTGCTCATTGGCCAATGGAAGTATAACAGCTAATGTTTCGGGTGGAGTAGGCGGCTACTCCTATTTATGGTCAAATGGATTTACAACTCAGTTCATTTCTGGCCTTGCAGCCGGAAGTTATACTGTTACTGTAACAGATACTAATAATTGTGTGCTTTCTTTATCAACTATTTTAACTGACTTAGGTGCTGTAGTAATTACTACTGATTTGCAGGTAAATGTAACTTGCGGAGGCGGGAGTGATGGATTAATAAATATTTCAGCATCGGGTGCAGGAGGAGTTTACTCATACTTATGGTCAAACGGCCTAACTACTGATGATATATTTAATCTAACTACAGGAACCTATACCGTAAGTGTTACTGATACATCAGGATGTTCTGCAACTCAGACTTACTTAGTTGATGAACCGCTTTTGCTGAGTGTAGGTATAACATCAACGGATGCTACGTGCAACAATGCTAACGGTACTGCCACAGCTTCACCTGCCGGTGGAACTTTACCATATAGTTATTTATGGTCTGATGGGCAGACTAATGCAACAGCTTCCGGTCTTGTTGCTTTGGTTTATACTGTAACAGTAACCGATGGCAAAGGCTGTACTGCTACAAATTCTGTTATAATAAACAACTTAAGCGCAGCAATTATTTCTTTGGATAGTGCTAACAATATAACCTGCTTTGGTAGCAGTAACGGAGCAATTTATATCACCATAACCGGTGGTCAGCTACCATATAATTATCAATGGTCAAATGGCGCTACTGTAGAAGATATTAACGGTTTATCAGCAGGGACTTATACACTTACTCTGACTGATGCCAATAACTGCGGAGTTATTTTCAGTCAAACTATCAGTGAACCTGATTCAGTATTAACCACGGTTTCATCAATTAATGCATCCTGTGGTTTCTCTAATGGTGAAGCTATAGTTTCGGTAACAGGTGGTGCGCTGCCTTATACTTATTTATGGAGTGCAGGGGGACAGGCGGCAACACAACCGGGAGTTCCGGCAGGAACCTATACTGTAACTGTTACTGATAATAATGGTTGTACAATTACAGCTTCTGTTGTCGTTAGTAATCCGGCTTCACCAATTATTATGAATAGTGTAATTACTGATGTGACTTGTTTTGGCGGAAGTGATGGTGCGGTAAATCTTGACTTATCTTCAGGTACTGCACCGTTTAATTATGCATGGTCAAATTCAGAAACAGTTGAAGACCTCGATAGCATTAATAGCGGAACTTACACGCTAACAGTAACGGATGCAGCAAACTGTACTGCAACGGCAAGTTTTATAGTAAATCAATCACCTGAAATAATAATAATAACATCGGCACAAAATGCTACCTGTGGTGTATCGAATGGTGCAGCAACAATTACGAATGTTACTGGCGGTAATGCTCCCTTTACTTACTTATGGTCAAATGGGGATACCAATTTATCTATATCAAATCTCCCGGCAGCAAGCTATATGGTAACTGTTACTGATAGTAAGCAGTGTACAAAAACAGCAGTTGTTAACGTCAGCAACTTAACAGGGCCTAGTATATCTTTGGTTGATTCGCAGAATGTTTCCTGCTATGGGGGTTCAAACGGAAGCATTGAAATAAATATTACAGGTGGGTCTCCGCCATTTACAATTGGCTGGACTAACACATCTCAAACTACTACTCTAATTAATAACCTCGCAGCGGGACTATATACAGCTACTGTTACAGATGCGATAGGATGTATTGGATTGATAAGTGTTAATATTGATGAGCCTGATTCTATAAAAATAACATCAACGCTTTCATTTAATAATCCCCCATTCAATATAAGTTGTTATGGTGCCAAGGATGGCAATATTGATTTAACTGTTTCAGGAGGTACACCGCCTTTTAGTTATTTATGGTCGAACTCTCAAACTGATGAAGACATTGCAAATCTTATCTCTGCAACCTATTGGGTAGAAGTTACTGATGCCAATGGTTGTGTCAGGATAGACTCAATAACTTTATCTCAACCACCATATATTGATGCAAATGCAGGAAGCTCACAGTTGGTTTGCGGAACGGATTCAGCCATGCTTGCTGCTGTAAGCCCAACTTTCGGTACCGGCTATTGGAGCATATTACTTGGCTCAGGAACAATTGCTGATGTAAATTCCGATGCTACTGAAGTTTATGGTTTGGCGCTCGGAGCTAATATTCTGCAATGGATAGTTACAGATGGTATATGCGCAGATACTGCATTAGTTACTATAAGTGTTACAGAAAGTATAACCGCAATAGCTGGTGTTGACCGTAGTGTTTGCGAAAGCGCATTTAATTTATCAGCCTCCACCCCCCAGTTCGGTTATGGTTACTGGAGTACGATAAGCAGTGCCGGATTGTTAGTTGATACTGCAAATCCTACAACGTCTGTGAATAACCTCGGTTATGGTAATAATATCTTTTTATGGACTGTAGTTAATGGAACATGTAAGGATTCAGACGAGGTAAGTATTTTCAGAGATGACTCATTATCATGTTTGGATCCGATTGAAATCCCTTCGGGTTTCACACCGAATGGTGATGGTAAGAATGACTTTTTTGTGATACACAATATTGAAGATTATCCCCAGAATAGCCTTGAAATTTATAATCGCTGGGGAGTAAAAATATATAGCACAAATAATTACAAGAACGATTGGAATGGAGAAGGTAAAGGAGGCGATACTTTACCCGAGGGAACTTATTTTTATATTTTAAATTTAAAAAGTATCAGCAAAACTTATAAAGGATATATTGATTTAAGAAGATAAATCCTTAATCATTACTATATTGAAATATTGAATAATCCTGAGAAAGATGAAAAGACCTATACTGTTACTGTTATTGTTAATGCTGTGTGGAAGCATTGCAATGGCACAGCAAAATCCATTGTACAGCCAGTACATGTTTAACGCATTGGTAATTAATCCTGCCTATGCAGGCACTCAGCCATACATGAGTTCCACGATGTTTGTAAGAAAGCAATGGGTGGGCTTTAATGGTGCCCCGCTCACAGCCTCAGCTACACTGCACGGGCCGTTAAAAAACAAACGTATGGGTTTGGGAATGTTAATTAACAATGACCATATAGGTATTACCAATCAGACTGATTTATATGCATGTTATTCCTATCATTTACCTATTCAGGAGGGAACACTTTCAATGGGTTTATCAGGTGGAATATCTTTCTACAGATCGAATCTTTCAGACCTTACAGTATGGGATGCAAATGACCAGGTATATGAATTGAATTCATTGTCAAATCAACTGCCCAACTTTGGTACAGGCCTTTATTACTATTCCCCAAAATGGTATGCCGGTTTATCAGTTCCGCAATTGCTGAGTTACGATCCTGAAAAAGGATTGAATGCAAAAAAATCATCTATGCATCACCCTGTGCCTCACTACTATTTCACTACAGGTTTTATTTTAGGCAACAGTGAAGATATCAAGTTCAAACCATCGTGTATGATTAAATATGTGCAGGGCGCACCTTTTCAGTTTGATGTAAACCTGAATGTGTTGTTTAATCAAATAGTATGGGTTGGTGCATCATATCGTTATCATGATGCTGTGGTTGCAATATTTGAATACCAGTTAAGCCGCAAACTTCGCTTAGGTTATGCTTATGATTACCCGGTAACAACATTGAGCACTGTTACTTCAGGCACACATGAAATTATGATGGGTTATGATTTTGGTTATGACATTATGAAAATTAAAAACCCCAGATATTTTTAATCCAAAAAACTTGTTGTCAGTTTGCTTGTGCAATCTGAAAAAAGCCGGAGTATGATAACATCAAATAGAGGAGACGGAATTAACATGAGGCAACTAATCTCATTGTCATTTGCCTTGGTAATATTGGCATCCTGTGCTTCTATTCGGTATCGTAACGGAAATTCATTTTATGAAGAGTATGCTTATGCGGAGGCAATAAAGAAATATGAGAAAATTTTTGAAAAGAAAAAATATAAGGATGTTCAATATAAACTCGCTGACTGTTATCGCTTAACAGGTAACAATGAAAAAGCTACCGTAATGCATGCACGTCTCGTTAAGTTGAAAGACTGTCCTAACATCTGCAAATTTTATTATGCCCAGGCGTTAATGAAATCAGGTGATTATAAAAATGCAAAGGTATGGTTTGAAAACTTTATAAATTCAAGTAACAAGCCCGAACCACAAGCAGTTTCATTAATGACTTCATGCGATTCCATTTCACTTTTTTACAGGGATTCTGATCTGTATAAAATATCACTTGCACCTTTTAATGCAACCAATTATAATTCATACAGTCCAACTTTTTTTAAAACAGGAATTGTTTTTGTGAGTGACAGATACAGCGATGTATCTAAAAATAATAATTCTAAATGGACCGGAGGAAAATGCTTTGATTTGTATTACGCAAAAAAAACAGAGGCAGGTAACTGGCTCGATGTTGAACCTTTATACGGAAGCTTAAACGAACCATTCAATGAGGGGCCTGCTGTATTTAACCATGATTACAGCACTGTTTATTTTACACGTAACAGTTTAGAAAAAGGTAAGCTGACCAAGAATAGCAAGGACATTAATGTATTGAAGATTTACAAAGGCATTATAGAAAATAATGAATGGAAAACTGTAGGTGAGTTATCATTCAACAACGATAATTATTCAGTAGGTCATCCTGCATTATCAAAGGATGGCAGCATTATATTTTTTGTTTCGGATATGCCCTGGGGTTATGGAGGATCAGATATTTATAAAGTGCGTTACATCAACGGCCGGTGGTCATCACCTGAAAATTTGGGACCCGGTGTGAATACTGCAGGTAATGAAGCGTTTCCGTTTGTAGTAGGTGATACTACCTTGTATTATGCCTCTGACGGGCGTTTTGGCCTTGGAGGAATGGATCTGTTTCAATCAGATTTTGTTGATGATAAATGGCAGCCTGCACAAAATCTTGGTGTACCTGTAAATTCAACTGCTGATGATTTTGGATATATAACCAATGATAAAGGCAAGTCAGGTTTTTTTACGAGTAACAGAAACAGCAAGTTTGATCGTATATACAGCTTTATCAAATTACCTCCGCGCTTATCCATTTCGGGCGCTATCACCGGTTTTCCAAAATTGATTCCTTTACCCAATGCGAAAATTGAAATAAAAGATGACAGCGGTTTAGATACCACCGTAACTGCTGATGCAAACGGAATTTTTGATTTCCGTTTGGAGCTTGATAAAAATTATCATTTCCGGTTTTATGATAACGTTCATTATGCCGAAACTTATGATATTTCAACTATCGGTAAAAAAGCTTCTGAACAAATTGATGCTCCAACTGCTTTGGAATCTATAATTCTAAATATATCAAAACCGGTAAAAAGAATTCAGTTTGAAAAAAAGGGAGTGAAGCTGCGAAAGAGCAGTGGCAAAGGTCTTGATGAATTGAATGAAACACTCATAAAAAATCCACAGATCAGGATTGAACTCGCATCTTACACCGACTCACGCGGAAGCGATAAAGAAAACTATGACCTAACTCAACAGCGTGCTGATTTTTGTAAAAATTTTTTAATTCAGAAAGGAATTTCTCCTTCACGAATTATTGCAAAGGGTTATGGCGAAACCAAGCTCATCAATCATTGCACCAATGGCATTCTTTGTATTGATGAGGAGCACGAAGAAAATAACAGGATTGAATTTACAGTTATTTCAACTTTGGAGTGAGATGGAGTAACTCAATTAAAACATCTGCCTTGCTTCATCTTTAACAGCATCAATAGCATGTTGGGTGCTTATAAAATCATTATTGATAATATATTCAAAAAGTGCTTTGGCAAGATCGGTTGCAGGTGCATTGGGGCTTAGTGTGTCAGCGGTAAAATTAATTATACGAACAGTTTCTTCGCGAGTAGTTTTTATCATGTTCCAGGTTGATGAACTCAGGTAAATTTGTTGTGTGAGATTATGATCCATTTCAGCCCGCACAGTTTGTATCAATGCCAATTGAAACTGGCGCACATTCATTTCATCTTCGCGTACACGCATGATGAGGTTATTCAATTGGAGGCGCTCTAAGAAAAGAATAATCCGTTCATAAGCCTGTAGGCGTAACGGAATAATATATTGCTGTGCTGCACGCTTTAGCTCAAACAACTGCATCCGGTAATCGCGATCAAAAAATTTAGTAATTAGAAAATAGCTTGTCGCCAGCACAAGTACCGGTGCAGCAAGATAGAACAGTATGTCAAAAAAATCTTTTTCCTGCATTTTATTATCGTTTAAAGTTTATCGTTTAAGGTTTTAGTTTTTTAGTTTATGTTTGTGGTTTCCGGTTCCTTCGAATCCAAATTCCAAATTCCAAATTTCAATAAGATGTCCTGTCATCTTTCTTCAACCATTCATCAAAAACCTGTTTGGCTTCTTTATACATTAGTTGCTCCAAAGGAATTTTGCGGTTGTTTATCTCCACCTTCATTTCCTCATAAATATGATTGTCGTCAAAACCAATTGCGGCTGCATCATAACGGTTGCAGGCGAAAAATATTTTTCCAATGCGTGCCCAATAAATTGCAGCAAGGCACATCGGGCAAGGCTCGCATGAAGAATAAATCTCGCAACCACTAAGATCAAAAGTTTGCAAGCTATCACATGCATCACGAATTGCAGTAATCTCTGCATGAGCAGTAGGATCATTGTTAAAAGTTACCCTGTTATTTCCGCGGCCAACAATTTTTCCATCCTTAACCACCACAGCCCCGAAAGGTCCACCTTCATTGTTTCTCATGCCATATTCAGAAAGGCGAATAGCCTCGGCCATAAATTGATTCATTTTTTGATTTTTGATTTTTGATTTACGATTTACAAATTACGATTTTAATGATCGCGATTTGAAATAATCTCTTAAAATTACCATCTGCTTATTTCCCTATTTCCGAATTTCCACATTTCCTTATTCCCACTCCCCAATCCCAACCCCCAAAGTTCTTAATTCAATTGAAAACAGGAAACCGAAAACAAATTTTAGCTTTGCGCCTTCAAAAAAAAGTGCCACTTACATTACATAGATGAAAATTGCAAATAGAATAAGTGAATTAAGCGAATCGCAAACATTACTAATGGCAAAATTAGGCCGCGAGTTGAAAGAGCGGGGTCATGATATTATCAGCCTGAGCCTCGGAGAGCCTGATTTTGTTACGGCTGATTACATACGCGAGGCTGCCAAACGTGCAATTGATGATGGTTATACTTTTTATCCTCCTGTGGCGGGATACAATGATTTGCGCAAAGCCATTGCTGATAAACTAATGCGCGAAAATAATTTATCATATAGTCCTGATCAGATTGTGGTAACAAATGGCGCCAAGCAGTCTATTGCTAATGCAATGTTATGTTTGGTTAACCCTGGCGATGAAGTAATTATTCCCACACCTTATTTTGTAACCTATTCTCAATTAGTGATACTTGCCGGTGGCATACCTGTTTATGTTGATGCCGAAATTGAAACCGATTTTAAAGTGAGTGCAGGGCAGATTGAAGCTGCAATTACGCCACGTACTTCTGCAATTATATTTTCATCGCCTTGTAATCCTTCAGGTTCTATTTATTCAAAAGCTGAATTAGAAAGCATGGCCGAAATGTTTTCTAAGTATCCCAATATAGCCATCATAAGCGATGAAATTTATGAGCATATTAATTTCAGCGGCAAGCATGAAAGCATAGCGCAGTTTGAAAAGATTAAAGATCGCGTGATAATAATAAATGGCGTTTCAAAAGCTTATGCAATGACCGGGTGGCGATTAGGATATACTGCATCAACACTCATTATTGCAAAGGCATGCGAAAAAATGCAGGGACAAATTACTTCAGGTATCTGTACCATATCGCAAAAGGCGGCTATTGCTGCCATTAATTCTACACCGGAGCAACTGCAGGAAATGCAACATTCATTTCTTCGCAGGAGAAATTTAGTGATTGCCAATCTTAAAGACGTACCGGGATTAAAAGTAAATCAGCCGCAAGGCGCATTTTATCTGTTTCCTGATGTTAGCTATTTTTTCGGGAAATCAACAGGAGACATTTTAATTAATAATGCAAACGACCTTGCTATGTATTTATTAAATGATGCGAAGGTGGGCGTAGTAACCGGTGAGGCATTCGGTAATTCTAATTGCATTCGCATTTCTTATGCTACCTCTGATCATTTATTAGTTGATGCCTGCGCCCGAATTAAACAATCACTTGCAAAGCTTAAATAACAAATTGAAAAGTAATTATTGAGCAATGGTAAACTCAACTATAAACGAACTTTTTAAAACCATTTCGCGCTTGAAGGTGTTGGTGGTTGGCGATGTAATGATAGATGCTTACGTATGGGGCAAGGTAGATCGTATTTCGCCCGAAGCGCCTGTTGCTGTGGTAGCCGTGGAGAAAAAAGAAAAACGGTTAGGTGGTGCAGCTAATGTAGCTATAAATATTCAGGCTTTAGATGCAACGCCTTTTTTATGTGGAATTGTTGGTAAGGATGTTGATGGTGATGAATTTATAAGTATGATGAAAGCGCAGGGTATGAAGCCTGATGGAATTATAAAACTATCAAAGAGAAGAACAACTGTAAAAACACGCGTGATTGGTAACAACCATCAATTGATACGTGTTGACGAAGAAAGCCTTCACGATCTTAATGATGAGGAATCAAAAATATTTGCGTCTAAAATAATTTCATTGCTTGATAAGTTTAAAATAGATGTGGTGATTTTTGAAGATTATGATAAAGGCGCATTAAATAAAAATGTGATTGACGCAGTAACCAATGCAGCTAATGCTAAAGGGATTAAAATTACAGTGGACCCTAAGAAGAAAAATTTTGCTGATTATAAAAACGTATCATTGTTCAAACCTAATCTCGGAGAATTAAAGACGGGTTTAAAAATTGATTTGGATAAAACAGATGCATCTTCTATCAGGAATGCTACCTCAACATTCATTAAAAAAAATAATTTTGAAATGATGATGGTTACACTTTCAGAACATGGCGTTTACTATTCAACAAAAAATAAAGCTGAAATTATTCCGGCTCATATTCGCAATATCAGTGACGTATCAGGTGCAGGTGATACTGTAATCAGTGTTGCATCATGTTGCCTTGCTGCAGGTATTGACTCGCGCAATATAGCTGCTATAGCAAATCTTGCCGGTGGATTGGTTTGCGAAAAGGTTGGAGTAGTACCGATAGACAAGCAACAACTGATGGACGAAATTGAAAAAGAAAAAATATTAATTTAACCGTTCACAAAATTCCATTTTAATATCCAATCATTGGCACAAGTAACACCATATCATCATAGCGAAAAAAGTAAAAGGGAGCAGGTTGAAAAAATGTTTGACCATATAGCTCCTAAATATGATTTTCTGAATCACTTTCTTTCATTTGGTATTGATAGAAGCTGGCGTAAGACAGCGATAAATATGCTTTCGGCTGAGAGTCCAAAGCTGATATTAGATATAGCCACCGGCACGGCAGATTTTGCAATTGCTGCATCGCGATTGCATCCCAATAAGATAACGGGCATAGATATTTCTGAAAGAATGCTGAAAGTGGGACATGCAAAACTGAGGTTAAAAAATCTCGAAAATAAAATTCAATTAATGAAAGCTGATTCAGAAGCGCTTCCTTTTGCTGACGAATCTTATGATGCTGTTACTGTTGCATTTGGTGTTCGTAATTTTGAAAACCTGCAAAAGGGATTAAAAGAAATTTATCGCGTATTAAAACCAAAAGGAAGTGTGGTGATATTAGAGTTTTCGATGCCGCACAAATTTCCTGTGAGACTACTATATAAATTGTATTCAAAAACTATTTTACCGCTGTCGGGTAAAATTTTTGCTAATGATGCCGCTGCTTATACATATCTGCCTGCATCAATTGAAAAGTTTCCGTCAGGATATAAATTTCTATCAGAGTTGGATAAGGCTGGTTTTAAAGAGAATATATTTAAACCTTTAACGTTTGGTATTGCTACCGTTTATAAAGGCACCAAAAAATAAATGCATAAATCATTTTATACCATATTGATATTAATTTTTGTTGCAACAGCAGCAAATGCGCAACGTACTAAGGTTGAGAACCAGCCAAAGTATGATAAGGCACGTATTCACTTCGGTTTTTCTTTGGGTATCAACAAGGCCGATTTCAGGGTAAGAAAAAGTCCTGATCTGTTCCAGTTTGATTCACTGTACAATGTGGATAATTTAAAACAAACCGGATTTAACCTTGGCATTGTAATGAACCTTCGCATGGGCGAACATTTTGATCTTCGCTTCATTCCTGATCTTGCCTTTGTTGAGCGCGACCTCGAATATACTTTTTACCTCAACGGTAAGCAACAAAAACCTTCCACCTTAAAAAAAATCGAATCCACATTTTTAGATTTTCCGTTGTATGTGAAATTTAAATCAGAACGCGTTGGTAATTTTCGTGCCTATGTTCTTGCAGGAGGACAATACAGCATTGACATGGTGTCGCAGGCCAAAGTAGAAAATGAAGACAAACAGTTTGTAAAACTGAAAAAAAAAGATTACGGATACACTATTGGTGTTGGGCTTGATTTTTATTTAGAGATGTTTAAATTCTCACCTGAATTTAAAATGTACAATGGTTTAGATAATTTGCTTGTTCCTGACAATACAATATTTGCCCGTTCACTTAGCGGATTGAATTCAAAAATATTTATGGTTTCGCTTTTATTTGAATAATGATTGAATTTTGAATGATTGAAAGTGATTTGGTGATTTGATAATAATGGAATGATTGAATGATTCTTCCGAAGGTGAAAAGAATAATGTAGCAGCGAATCTTTAGTTCGCTTTATTAACTTACTACCTTATATTTCTGCGACAAAGCATCAATTATTTTCTCCGAACAAATAAATATCAATAGCGAGTGACTTCAGTCACTTGAAAATGTAGAATGATAGAATAATAAAATGTTGAAGACAAAGCATCAATTATTTTCTCCAAACAAATAAATATCAATAGCGAGTGACTTCAGTCACTCGAAAATATGAAATTAAAAATCAAGACAATAAAAATTAAAACCTCAGTTATCATTCTTAAAAACCGTATGAAATATATTTTTTGTTTGCTTGCTTTATTTGCATCTGCATTATTGATTGCTCAGCCACAGAATAAATTTAATATTTACAAGGGCGACACAATTAATAAACGCGATGCCAAAGCTTTAAAGCAAGGTGTTTTTATGAAATTTTATAAAACCGACACTGTGTTTTCAAAAGGGCAGTTTTTAAATGATAAACCATTCGGCACTTTTTATTTTTACGCTGCAGATGGCAAGATAGAATCGAAAATGATTTATGAAGGCAAATCAGGCAAGGCAAGATTTTATAATTATTATCCTAATGGAAAATTAAAAGCACAGGGTAATTATGTGAATCAGAAAAAAGATAGCGTATGGAGTTATTATGGAGAGAATGATTCTCTTTCAGCCACCGAAGTTTATAAAAACGGAATAGAAAACGGTGAATGGAAAGTTTATTATTTCAACGGTAAAGTTTCTGAAATTACTACTTACGTTAACGGCAAACGTAATGGACCCTATCGAATGTATTTTGATAACGGAAAAATAAAAGTTGAAGGCACTTACAAAGACAATAAGCTAAACGGTTATTATAAATCTTATTACTCAAACGGATTTATATATCTCGAAGGTCCCTATAAAAACAATTTTAAAGACGGAGTGTGGCGGGTGCATAGCGAAGAGGGAAAAATTAAAACACAGATGACTTATAAGAATGGAGTTTCAGATAATCCGGCTGCTGAAGACGAACAATAAAAATTTATTCCTTAAAGCGCATTAACTGGTTGGAATAGAAATCCCATTGCGGAGTTTCCAATTTATTACCAAAATTTATTGAATACCACGGGCTGGTTTTCTGATTCGAAAAATTTTTCAGCACATGAATTTCCTGTGCGGGCATATAACTCTGCGCAAGTATAAAAAGCACTTCACCTGTTTTATCATTTTTTGCCACATTCATTACAATGCAGGCGTGGCCGGGGCTTCCGCCCGTTATAAAAACATCGCCAGCTTGTATTGTTTTCAAATCCGCCACACTTATTAATTCCTTACTCAGTGAAAGTGTTCTGCATAATTGAAAATAAAATCAAAATATTTTCTGAAAGTTGAATAGGAATAATCGCTCGCTGAATTTTTATTCCATGAAATTTTATTACCATGTACAACGGGGCGAAATCCTTCAGCATATTTATTGTAATCAACCCGGTCCCCGTTAGTCAGGTTGAAATGTATTTTAGCAAATTGTTTTGTTGCGAATAAATATTCAGCACGTAAACGAATAACTGCGTCAGCACATTGCTGCAAATCTTTATCTCCAACATCCACATCAAGCACCGCATCATAAATATTATCAGGTTGTTTAATGCTCCCATTATAGAGATGAACTTTGTAACCGTTTGGCTTAACGGTGCAATTCTGCAACCATGCAGCATAGGAGTTTTTATCAGCATTAACAATATGAAAACCTTCTGGTGCATGTATCCGCGTGGCAACGGTTTTTCCGTTTACATCAATACAACTTTTCCGATGTTGAATGATTTGATGAAATGCAAAGGCAATTGCATTAATTAAAAAGAAAATAGTGATTAAAAGAAACAGGCGGCATTTCATTATGAAAGATTTTTGTTTCATAACGAAAAGATTCTAAGAAGATTATGTCTTGTTATTCACAAATTGAATAGCATAAGGAAAACAACAAATTATATTGAGAAAAGAATGCCCTTAGAACACACCGCTGTCATAGGCTGTTTCACCGTGTATGCCTTCGTCTAAGCCTGCATCTTCCACATGCTCTTCCACACGAACTTTTGTAACCACATTAATTACAATGAGCATTACGTACGTGAAAACAAAACCATAAAGTGCAGCACCTGCTGTGGCTATAAGTTGTTTCATAAAAAAGGAAGTATTACCATTAATTAAACCATCTGCTCCGTCAGGATTAATAGCTTTGCTTGCAAATACGCCTAACAAAATTGTGCCTAACACACCGCCTACACCATGCACGCCCCACACATCAAGCGCATCATCCCAACCCATTTTATTTTTTAAATCAACAGCAAGGTAGCATACAATGCCCGATGCAATACCGATAATAACTGCAGCATTAAGCGAAACATATCCTGCTGCGGGAGTGATAGTCGCCAAACCAGCAACAGCCCCCGTAAGCAACCCGATAAACTTTGGTTTGCGGGCGCGGCTCCATTCAATAATAAGCCATGTGATGGCAGCGAATGAGGCAGCAACATCGGTATTTAAAAATGCAAGACCTGTAATTGCATTTACATTGAGCGCACTGCCTGCATTGAAACCATACCAGCCAAACCAAAGTAATCCTGTCCCCAATGCAATCAATGGAATGCTGTTGGGTTTGTTTTCAGCGTTTCTGCGTTTACCAACATAGATAACTGATGCAAGGGCAGCAAAACCTGCAATAGCATGTACCACAATACCACCTGCAAAATCAAGCACTCCCCATTTTGCAAGTAAGCCACCACCCCATACCATGTGTACAAAAGGATAGTAAACAAGCAACTGCCATGCGATGAGAAAAATGAGGTATGCCTTAAACGTTACACGATTAATAAATGCCCCTGTGATGAGTGCAGGTGTAATGATAGCGAACATCATTTGATAAGCCATGAAAACAAACTCAGGTAATTTCTGATTTCCTGAATAGGCGGAGTTCAGCGTTACTCCATTCATAAATGCTTTATCAAGGTTGCCTATAATGCTGCCATCACCGCCACTGAAGCAAAGTGAATAACCTGCGATAAACCAAAGAATAGTTGTAATTCCCATTGAAACAAAACTCTGCATCATAATGCCGAGAATGTTGCGCTTGTTCGCCAAACCTCCATAAAAGAAGGCAAGCCCGGGTGTCATAAGCATTACCAAGCTTGTTGCCAGTAGCATGAAGCCGGTTATTCCTGTATCGAAATTCATAAATTTTTCCTCCTGATAGTTTTAGTTGTTAATTAATTAATTATCCAGTACCCACTAAATTTTTTTTGAGCACCACTTTTTATTCAAACCAAAATCCCATGTTAATCATCGCTTCTAAACGGTTATTGGTAAATTTTTTATCATGATAAAAAATCTTTTGATCGCTGTCGGCTGAAAGGTTTCTGCCTTCTAACTTTATGTATGAATTTTCAGTGGGCTTGTACTGCACACCGAGTGTTGCTCCCCATGATTTTAAACCTGTGAATTCATTATTATCGTCTTCGAAAACACCTGACAGAATTCCATCATCATCGTTAAAAATTTCACCTCGCGCATACACATCAAATTTATCACACACTTTATAATCACCAACCACCAAGCCACTCATCGCAAATCCTGCTTTATCTTCTTCGCTTAAACTTGAATTTTGTTGCATTGCAATATCAACACCTGCAGTAAGTTTAAACTTACCGGGTTTATAATTAACAAATACATTATGATAATTCCTGAAATGCTTTTCAGAATCACCTTGCGGTGTATCATCACCATAATAGCCACTGTAGCCAATATTAAGCTTATCGCTGAAAGCATAAGTGACTAATAAGCCCACGGATTTTTTGCGATTATTGTCCTCGAAAAGATTGTAACCATTCAGCACATGGAAGCACAATGAGAGTTTTTCAGTTGGCGTGTAACTTATTTTTACACCAGCCTGGTATAAGGGTTCGAAATAAGTTCCGATTGCAAGTGAACTGGTATAATTTTCTTTCGGAAAGAGCGCTTCCGTACCTATATGCGTACGAAAGAATCCGGCATCAATCCACCATTTTTCACAAAGCTTTATACCCACATTTGCTTCCTGAATATAATTATAATCGGGCGACCAACTGCTGCGTGGTATATCTCCATAGTTAAGCGTAAATGTACCGCGAATACTTTTTGAAGAATACTTTACATTAAGCATAGCCACGTTAAGACCAAACTGATTGCTCCGAGGCGAAACCGTTGCAAACTTTTGATACTCGTCAGTACCGAGCGAATCAGAGTAGATAGCCCAATAAGCATCAACATAACCCGAATAAGAAAATGAAGCATGTTGTGTAGTGTCCTGCCCTTGAGCAAAATTCTTTACCGATAAAAAAATAAGGCAAGTGAGAATGGGAGTAAAATATTTATTCATACAAAAAATTTTAGAGTGATAACTAAAATACAGACGATGAAAGAAGTTTCAAACTTAAAAAGATTTTGTTTAGAAACTAATAAAAGTTGCAGGCGAATCATTTGCATCAGGATTATTTTCTTGCACTCTTTCATTTTTACACTTCATTTTCATCGCTGTGTTTATTCTCCATTAACTGTCTGGCATTAATAATTGATTGATGTAATTTTTGTTTCAGCAATTCAATGGGAGGTAGTTCGGTATAGTAAGCTGCTACGTGTATGCCTTGTTTATCCATTTCTAAAAGTTCAATTAGTTCTTCGTTTTTATCAGCACAAAGTATCAATCCGATCGGTGATTTTTCATTTGGTTGTTGTTCATGTTTTGCAAGCCAGTTGAGATAGACTTCCATTTGACTTTTGTGGCTGTGTTCAAATTTGCCAAGCTTTAAATCAATGGCAACTAAACGGCAAAGTTTACGATGATAAAACAAGAGGTCTAAATGGTAATCATCATCACCAACGGTAATTCTTTTTTGTCGTGCTAAAAATGCAAAATCATTGCCGAGTTCCATTATAAATAATTGAAGTTGATGCACAATTGCCTGCTCCAAATCTTTTTCGCTGTAGGTGTCAGCCAAACCAAGAAAGCTGAGAATATACGGGTCTTTAAAAGCCAATGCTGTGCTCATTTGTTTTTCGTTGCGCAGTGCTTCAAGGTCATTTTTTATAGTGAGTTCAGGCAATTTGCTTAGCGCACTTCTTTCAAAAAGCATAGACTTAATGCGCTCTCGTAATTGACGTACATCCCATTGCTCGTTAATGCACAAGGTGTAGTAAAATTCCCTTTGGAGTGCATCTTTTATACTCAATAATTCGATAAAATGCGACCAACTTAATTTTGCCAACAGTGTTGGCAAAATGTTTTCCTCTGGAAATAATTCATAAAACTTATTCATCCTGGCTAAACTTCTTTGACTAAACCCATTTCCATATTCTTTTATCAATTCTTGTGAAAGTGTGGCAAAAATCTGTTTACCGTATTCAGCCCTGTTTTCTTTCAATAAAAAAACATGGATATGTTTACCGATATTCCAATATAACAGTGTTAATTCACTATTAACCTTTGTAACTAATCGTTGACGACTGCTTTCTATAAGTTGCCTTATTTCTCCCAAAAGCGGGGCTGTTGTAATTTGTAATTCATTATTCATTGCTTATTCTTTTTAAATCCCGGGTAATCAATTTTTCTAATTTATTAATTGTTCCGATATCTGTTATTAAAAGTTTTATTGGGCGAAAAGTAGTAATTACTTGTATTGATGAAAATGTAGTTTTTTTATTTTCATCCGCTCTTCGGTACCTGAAATGTTTTTGATGACTATAGCTCCGATAATAATTTTCGCAGAAAGGTAAATCTCTACCTTCCATTATAAAACTTTTTATTATATGAATAAAGAAAACAACTATGCGCGTGCATGTGCCTTGTATATACATCCGGAAAATTGTTTTGCTGAGTAGATAAGAAATTCTTTTTGTCAATTAAAATGAAACCATTACTCTTGAATTTAATTTACTTCCTGTTAATCCTTAAAATAAGAAACCATGTCAGAACAAAAAAAGAAAAAGTGTTTCGTTGTAATGGGCTTTGGCCTGAAGACTGATTTTGCAACAGGCCGCACACTTGACTTAGATAAAACGTACCAGCAAATAATAAAAAAGGCTGTTGAAGCGGCAGGTCTTGAATGCATAAGAGCTGATGATATTATTCACTCAGGCGTTATTGATAAGCCTATGTATGAATTGTTGTTAGAAGCTGATGTAGTAGTCGCTGATCTTTCTACTTCTAACGTTAATGCAGTATATGAATTAGGAGTGCGGCATGCACTCAAGCCAAACACAACAATAATTATTGCCGAAAAACAGTTCAAATTTCCTTTTGATATTGGGCATATTGCAATACGTATGTATGAACATTTGGGTAATGGAATAGAGGAGAAGGAAGCCGAAAGAATGCGTAAAAACCTGAAGGAGACAATTATGTATTTGGTTGACAAGCCTGATACTGATAGCCCCGTATATACTTTTTTGCCAACGTTGAACACTCCAACCATTGGTCAAAATGTAGTTAACAGAACTGTTAGTGAAGCTTTAGTTCAATCTCAGACACAGCCTGAAACTAAAGCACAACCTCAACCTGAAGCAACTCCGGATCAAACTCCGGTTGATGACGGAAGTGCAGCACTTATAGCGGATTTATTTGCCGGTGCCCGCAAAGATGGAAACTGGGATTTGGCGCTTAACCTGCTGTTTCAACTATTAGTAAAAAGACCTGGCGAAATTTATATCAATTCTATCCTTTCAGATTTGTTTATGGAAGCCCGTAAAAAAGAAAACTGGCTTGCCGCTATTGATTTACTTAAAAAACTTTTAGTCAGAAGGCCCGGTGATGTCTATCTAAAGCAACAGCTTGCCCTGGCAACTTATAAAAGTAAAAAGCCAACTTTGGAAGAGGCGCTCAATGAAGCGAAGAAAATACTTTCTCAATTGAATCCTTATCAGACTACCGATCCGGAAACACTTGGACTTTGGGGAGCTGTTCATAAACGTTTATGGGAGGTTAAAGGCGACTCCACTTTTCTGGATGAATCCATTTGGGCTTATGAGAAAGGTTTCATTGTAAAAAATGACTTCTATAACGGGATTAATTTCGCTTACTTATTAAATGCCCGAGCCTCTGTTTCAAATGCCCGCGAAGCACTTGGAGATATTGTTTTAGCAGAAAGAGTAAGACGAAAGGTTATTGAAATTTGTACAAATATTTTGGAAAAGAAAAGCAATCCAAGATTGCCAACAGAGTTTATAGAAAATGCAGAACAAAAATTCTGGCTGGAAGCTTCAATGGTTGAAGCTTATTTCGGAATCGGAGATATTAAAACCGCAGATAAAATAAAAAAGAAGATCAGTAAATCGCCTCCTGAAAGCTGGATGATTGGCAGTATGAATGAGCAATTGGAAAAATTGAAAAAATTTATGGAAATGGCTCCAAAAATTGGTTAGTTTTTCAAAAAACGAAAAAGTAACCTCCTTGCAACGTTAAACAGAAAAATTCCGCAAATTTTGCGGAATTTTTTACTTACAGAGAGAGAATGTTTTTATGGTTTCCTTTCTTAAATTTGGAGTGATGTTCTTGAAAAAACTCACACACATCATGATCTAAAGGTCTCGCAATTTTTTCAAATGTGTCAACTGATAATGCTCTTTCGTCAATACTTAATCAAATACCATTCTTAGAGAACTTGACTGCTTGGCGAGCTCAACCCAGTTGATTCTTGCATCACTGCGGGTGGAAGGAAACTTATTTTGCAGGAGATTGAGTAGCAGTGCGCAATTCATTTAACTAAGATGGAAAATTTTTTTCATTCGATGAAATATACATTCTGGCGGATGGAATCATCGGTTGGCCATAATAAGTAGTGAATACTGAAATGTTTTCTTATACTTGCTTTATAAAGGTCTCTCAAACGTTGTACAAGTATTTGAGGGATTCTTGTTTTTAACTAATCATTTTTCATATTTCTACTATTTCTAAAACAACAAATCATGCAGGTTTTCTTTATTATTATGGGTCTTATTTTATTCTTTATTGTAGCTTATACGAATTTTTACAGGCTCGGAAAACTTAAAAAGAAATTCCGTGGATCATTTTCCAGGACGAAATAAAATTATTTCACTTTTTGCATTTCTAAGTATTTCTAAAGTAGAAAAATCACGCACAAATTATTATCAGTTCTTTTGGTTGGCACCTTGAGAAATGCATGCCATAAAACACCGAAAGACAAAGCTCATGCAGCAATTGAAAAGTCATTGCAAGCAACATTAGACGACCTATCAGGTGATGAATAACTCCATTCGGACCATTAGATTCAACTAATACTTCTATCAATTATTCTGTAAGATTCACGACCTATTCAATGTTACATTTTTTTCGAGCCAAAAAATTTCTACTTATTTTCTCATTAAGTCCTCAAGTGTGAAATCGAGTTCTTTATCTAAAATTATCCGCTTCGTTCTTTTATCCTGTTATTGACCCTTTTCGTTACCCCTAACATGCAAAAAAGCAGGGGGTAACGAATTGGGTAACTTTGGACAGCGTTTTAGAGGAATTTTTGCGATTATGCTGAAAAAGAAAAAACCCTGAAAGGCTTGTCCTTACAGGGTTTTAGGGGTTTTGCGTGAAAATGAGTGATTACTAAGCGGAGAGAGAGGGATTCGAACCCTCGGTACAAGTTTCCCCGTACGACAGTTTAGCAAACTGTTCCTTTCGGCCTCTCAGGCACCTCTCCGTTAATGGGCGGCAAATGTATCAATCGAGTTCCTTTATCCAAAAATTATTTTGACAGGTATTAATTCTTCAATACGATTGCTTTTCTATTTTTACCCGCATAATATTTCGCAATGAAAAATTTTAAATCTGTTTTTTATCGACAGCCACTACCACTACTACTACTACCGCTACTGCTTTTTACCTCATGCTTTCAGCATAAAACGCAAAATACTTCTGATACTGTTTCGCTGAGCGATTCGGTTAAGTTTATCAAGATTGCTGATGCGACTGTAATTGATCCTTCATGGAAAAGTGACAACGCCATAATTTACCAGGTTGTGGCTGAACCTGATAATCTGCATCCCACCAACGGTATCAGCGCTATGCGCGTGGAGTTGAATTACTACATTCATAAAACGTTGATGCAAACCGATTATCAAACTTTAAAAACAATTCCTTGTCTGGTGAAAGCAATGCCTGTGGTATCTGCTGATTATACACGTTATACTTACGAACTGCGCGATGAACCAAAGTGGGATAATGGCGAGCAGCTTTCTGTGGACGATATTATTTTCACTTGCAAGGCAAATAAATGTCCTTTGACTAATAATCCTAATGGAAAACCTTATTGGGATAATGTAGCTGAGATAGTCGTTGATTCATTAAATAAACGGAAATTTACTGTGGTGATGAAGCGTGCCTATATTCAAAACGTTACTATGTGGAGTGATTATCCTGTGATGCAACGTTCATTTTATGATAAAAATAATTCACTTAAATTTTTTCATTTAATAGAAGTGGAGTATTTAGATAAAGTTGCTTTATCTGATATAAAAAAATGGGCAACAGATTTTAATAGTCTCAATTGCCGTGCCCCTGAAAACATTGACGGGCTTGGGGCTTACAAGGTAACATCATGGGGAGAAGGACAAAGCATAACATTAGAAAAAAAGAAAAATCATTGGAGTGAAAATTCACAGAGCTTGTATGAAAAAGCATTGCCTGAAAAAATTATTTTCAAAATTATCAAAGATCCTACTGCGCAAATTTTAGAATTCAAAGCAGGAAACTTAGATGCATCAACCACGATGAGCAACAAGCCGCTTATTGAATTGCAACAGGACAGCAGCTTCAATAAAAATTATAACTCAGCTTTTGTTTCTACATTCAATTACACTTACGCAGCTTTCAATTGCAAGCCAGATGGCAATGCGCATAAAAAATTATTTACTGATAAAAATGTGCGCAGGGCAATTGCATTGCTCACACCGGTTGACCAGATAAATCAAGTGCTCAATAAGGGAAAAAACAAACGCATTCCCGGACCCGTTTCACCGTTAAAGGAAGAGTTTAACAAAGATTTGAAGTTGTTACCGCTTGATAGCAAGCAAGCCGCTGAACTTTTGGACAATGCAGGTTGGAAAGATTCTGATAACGATGGCGTGCGCGATAAAAATGTTGACGGTCAAAAAACAGATTTCAAATTTGACCTGCTCTACTTCACTAATTCACCCGATTGGAAAGATTATGCAGACATGATGGCTGCCGAATATAAAAAAGCGGGTATAGCTGCAACGCCAGTTGGAATTGACCCCGGCAGTGCACAGCAAAAAATGTTTGGGCACGACTTTGACATGATTATAGGTAGCTGGGGTGGAAGTTCATCACCTGAAGATTATACGCAGTTGTGGGCAACAAGTGAATGGCAAAGTAACGGAGCCAACTTCGTGGGATTCGGAAATACACAATCGGATGCTTTGATTGATTCAATTAAAGTTGCAATGGAAGATGAAAAGAGAATTAAACTTTCGAAACAGTTGCAACAAATAATTTATGATGAACAGCCTTACGTTTTCTTTACGGCAGGGTTAAGAAGAGTTGTAGTTCACAAACGGTTTGGTAATTGTGAATTCTATTTTGAAAGACCGAATGTATTGTTGAATAATTTGAAGTTGTTGACGCAACCGATACAATAATAAATGAAAAGAAGACTTCTTTTTTTCTTTCCTTCATTACTTTTTATTGCACTAATTGGTTTTGTGATTGCTGTTAATGCACCAGGCGACCCTGTGCAAACATTATTACACGATGTTACAGGTAACAATTCTTTTTCATCATCATCTGCAATACGCGAACAGGAAAATATTTTGCGTCATCGCTTAGGATTGGATTTGCCGGTATTTTATTTTTCTATTCATTCACTTGCTGAACCTGATACCCTTTATAAAGTTTATCCAATCAATGAACGTGAAATGCTGTTGCGATTGGTTCGTAATCATGGCAACTGGCAAGTCGTGAGCGAGTATTACTTATCCCTGAAAGATTTTGTTTCATTCCTTCAAGCACAAAATGCTTATCCCAATTATTTGAAACAGGATGTCAACGAAAACATTTCTCAACTCTTAAATCTGCGAAATGAAAATGATGAAAACTTAATTGCCAACCGATTGAATTTATTATCTCAGTATGTTTCTATTCAGTCGGAATTGCAAAACACAATTGACTCGTCATTGCGAAAAACGAGTGTTAGGTCATTGCGAGGAACGATTGATTCGTCATTGCGAGGAACGAAGCAATCTGTAATTAGTACAACTAATCTGGTTGTTAAAAACTGGAACACACTTCGCGATTCCAAGCCCACCTGGAAAAATTATTTTCCTGCAATTTCATTTCATTCGCAAAATCAATTTCAACGCTGGTTATTTGGCGATGGTGAATTTTCAAAGGGAATTATTCGTGGCGACTTTGGCATTTCATATACAACACAACAACCCGTAACTTCAGCATTGAAATCAAAAATAAAATGGTCGTTGTTGCTGTCAATTGTTTCACTCATTATTTCATTATTAATTGCGATTCCGTTAGGTAAGTATTCAATCCTTCATCCAAAATCATTTGTCAATAAATTTATTTCAGGATTTAAAAATTTTGCTTTTGCTACACCAGTGTTTTGGCTGGGAACATTCCTTTTAATTCTGTTTGCAAATCCAACATTGATTAAAATTTTTCCTGCATCGGGCGTGCAACCTGCTAATGGTTTTGGTGACGCTGGGTTTTTACAACGCATCTTAATAAGTTCATGGTTTCTCATATTACCAATCGTTTGTTACAGTTATGCATCCATTGCTTTGTTAGCAGCAACTGTGCAATCATCCTTAAAAGAAACAATGAAGGAAGAGTATATCAAAACTGTTTTTGCAAAAGGACTTTCATTAAAACAAGTAGTATCAAGACATGCTATGCGAAATGTGTTGTTACCGCTCATCACATTAGTTGCAAATTTTTTTCCTGCTGCATTAGGCGGTTCTGTAATCATTGAAAATATATTTTCAATTCCAGGTATGGGCAATGAAATTACCAATGCAGTTTACACACAAAATTATCCTGTTATAGTTGCAATCGTTACCATAACAGGTTTCTTTACTTTAACAGGTTATTTGCTCGCAGATATTGTTTATCGCATTGCTGACCCGAGAATTAGATTCGCTGATGAAAATTAAATCTCAAAATATTTTTGGTCGGGCAATCACTCATCGAAAAGGCAAAATAGCGTTGAGGATATTGCTTGCGATTTTTATTTTGGGATTATTTGCACCTATGATCAGTAATGACCAGCCATTGTACGTTAAATATAAAGGCGAAAATTATTTCCCTGCATTTCATTTCAGAACTCCTGATGCGAATAAAGTTGATGATGTTTATGCATTGGGCAATCTCTACAATATGGATTGGAAAAATGCTGAAACTGATAACATCATCTTCACCCCGTTTACTCATAGCAACGGAACTTTCGATTATCTGAATGCTGATTATGCTTCGCCTTTCGAAAATCAAAAATTTAAAAATTCAAGTGGCGGAATTGTGGAGATGCCTTTACGCTACCGTCATTGGTTAGGCACAGGAAAAAAAGGTGAAGATGTTCTTGCAGTTTTGTTTTACGGTGCACAATACGCTTTCATTATTTCATTTGTTGCAGTTGCAATAGCGACACTTATAGGTTTAGTACTCGGTGTTTTTTCAGGCTACTATGGCAACTATCATTTTAAAACTACATTACTGAATGTTGCAGGATTTTGCATGGGAATTGTGCCCGGTTATTTTTACGGATTTCATTTACGAAGTTTTACCATTAACGAAGCATTTACTTCTTCACAATTTTCAGGTGTGTTGCAGGTTTTATTTTCAATCCTGATTCTTTTAGCTGTAATCGGCTTTTGTTATTTGATTTGCGATTGGATTTCAGAACTGTTTTCATTGAAAAAATCCAGGTTTATTCCTGTTGACAGCATTATTTCTAAAATGATTGAATTATTTGTTTCTATTCCTGCATTAATTCTCATCATCTCTTTCACAGCTTTAATGAAACCTTCTTTACTCACCATAATTTTAGTAATTGGTTTAACAGGCTGGACTACCATTGCGCGTTTGGTTCGGGCAGAAATGATGAAAATTAAAAACCTTGATTACATTGAATCAGCAAGAGCTTTGGGATTTAATCATCCATATATAATTTTAAAACATGCTTTGCCGAATATTTCCTCAGCACTTTTTGTGACCATAATTTTCACCATTGCGGCAGCAATAATTTTAGAGTCATCGCTTACTTTTCTTGGAATAGGAGTGCCGCATGATGTCATCACATGGGGTTCGCTTTTGGCACAGTCAAAAGAAAATTTCAGTGCATGGTGGATTTCGCTGTTTCCGGGTGGAATGATTTTCATTACGCTTTATTGTTTAAATCAATTGGCATCGCGATTCCGAACCAGCGATTAAGTTTTCGTAAAGAATGCCTTTAATCATGGGCTTTTTGTCTTATCTTTGCTCAATCCCAAAGGTTGAAAAGTAATAATTGTTTATTACCGACAATCTCCATTCAGAGTTACATTTGTTATTTCTTAAAAGAGAAAAAGAGTAATTAACATGAAAGAATTTTCAATAAAAATTTAATTAATTCGTTTCACTTTTTAGTGTTTTATATTAGTCCGCTTATGAAAAAAATACTCTTAACCCAAGCATTAATGATATTCTCATTAGTGTTTTCATTTGCCCAGACCTATAACATTGGCCATACCACCATTGTATTTAATGATGCCGCGCGCGGTAACAGGAATATACAAACCGAAGTGTTTTATCCGGCAGCAAATGCGGGGGAGAATGTTCCTTTTGCAGGAGTTGCAGGTCAGCAATTTCCGGTTGTTGTTTTTGGTCATGGCTTAGGGATGATCTATTCGGCTTACGAAAGTATATGGCAGTCAATTGTTGCACAAGGTTATATTATTGCATTTCCAAAAACTGAAAGTTCATTGACACCTGATCAGGCTAATTTTGCTAAAGATCTTGCCTTTTTAGTAAATGCTATTCAAGGTCAGAGCAGCATGCAAGGCACATTGTTTACAGGTAAGGTTAACACAAAGTCATGTGTGATGGGTCATGATATAGGCGGAGCATGCGCTCTTATTGCAGGGCAATACAATCCCAATATTACCACCATTGCTTCATTAGCACCGTCTGAAACAGATCCTTCGGCTGTTGCATCTGCTCCTGGAATTTCGCAAGCCTCAATTATAATTGCAGGTGGAAATGATTGTGTTGCTCCGGCTGCAAGTAACAGTACAGCTATTTATAATGCATTAGGTGCTAACTGTAAAACCTTTATTAGTATAACAGGCGGTAGTCACTGCCAGTTTGCTAATTACAATTCTAATTGTAATGCTGATGAATCAACCTGTACACCATCACCGTCTGTTTCAAGGGCAATGCAACAAAAAATCACGATGCGTTTTTTATTGCCATGGCTGAGCTATAAATTGAAAAATGATTGTCATGCATGGTTTATTTTTAAAGAGGACCTTGAAACCGCAATTGATGTTACCTATCAGCAAGCCTGCGATAATCCAGTACTGTGCATAAACCCTGCAGGGAAAAAAACTACTGACATCAACATCAACTCAGCAAAACTGCGCTGGCGAAATGTAAATTGCGTTTCAACTTATGAACTGCGCTATAAACTTTCTTCTTCACCGGTGTGGATTAATGTGGGAACAGTTGGCACTGTTACCTCATACAATCTTACTAATTTACAAATCGGCATCAGCTATGACTGGGCTGTGCGTACAGTGTGCGATGATGATGCAACTTTAAATTCCGGTTGGGGAACCAAAAAAACATTTGCTACAGCAAGTGCTAAAGACGGAGGCTATGAAGTTTATTCACCTGAGGAAAATGAATTTCTCATCAATCCTAATCCGTCTAATGGTAAGTTCCAGGTAACATCAGTGCTTAATGATTTTACACCTTTGAGCATACAGGTTTATAATTGCATTGGTAAAAAAGTTGTGGAGTCGAGTATAAAACCTAAGGAACAAGATTTGGCTTTTGCAATTGATATCAGTAATGAACCATCGGGAATTTATTTTGTACGGATCAATTGCGGAGAGCAGATCAATACACAAAGAATCATAAAAAGATAAATTCAAGGCTGTCCCAAAAAGGCAGCCTTTTTCGTTTGTTCCTAAATCAATAACTAATAACCTAATTCCCATAACCAACTTCCATTTTAATTTCCTTTTTTTGCAAGATATGTCAGCACTTCTTATTAAGAATATAAAACAACTTGTTGGTATAAATACATCAACTATAAAGCGGGGAAAAATGATGCGCGAGTTAGAGTGTATTAACGATGCATGGCTTTTTATGGAAGATGGTGTGATAAAAGATTTTGGTGACAATACTTCAACATTCAACATTCAAAATTCAAAATTCAAAATTGTTGATGCATCTGGTCGCCTAGTACTTCCTTCCTATTGCGATTCGCACACACACCTTGTTTATGCAGGCACACGTGAAGGCGAATTTGTTGATCGTATAAACGGTTTGAGTTATGAAGAAATTTTTTCACGAGGTGGTGGTATTTTAAATTCAGCAAATCGTTTGCGCGAAGCAAGCGAAGAAGAACTATTTGAAAGCGCATGGTATCGCCTGGAAGAAATTATGCGAATGGGAACAGGCGCAGTTGAAATTAAAAGTGGTTATGGTTTGAGTGTGGATAGCGAATTGAAAATGTTGCGTATAATAAAACGGTTAAAAGAAAAATCACCACTTACTATTAAAGCAACTTTTCTTGGAGCACATGCAGTGCCGATTGAATTTAAAAATAACAAAAGTGGATATATAGATTTAATCATCAATGAAATGATGCCTGCAATAGCAGCAGAAAAACTTGCAGACTATTGCGATATTTTTTGCGAGCAAAATTATTTCTCTTACGAAGATACTTTGCAATTTCTTGAAGCAGGAGCAAAGCATGGAATGATTGGAAAAGTACATGCAGAGCAATTAAGCCACAGCAATGGAATTAAAGCAGGTGTTGAAAGCCATGCAATCAGTGTTGACCATTTAGAATTTTGCAATGATGATGATATTAAGTTTTTAAAAAATTCGGATACAATACCAACGATATTGCCCGGTGCGCAATTTTTTCTTTCATTAAAAAATCCACCTGCAAGGCAAATGATTGATGCAGGTTTGCCGGTTGCAATTGCAAGCGATTACAATCCAGGTAGTTCACCAAGCGGTAATATGAATATGATGATGAGTCTTGCCTGTGTGAATTATAAAATGACGCCTGAAGAATGTATCAATGCAACAACTATTAATAGTGCTTACGCAATGGGCGTTCACAATGAACTGGGAAGTATTGCGATTGGAAAAAAAGCAAATGTGTTTATCACAAAAGAAATTCCATCATATAATTTTATTCCTTATTCCTTTGCGAATAATTTGGTGGAGACGGTAATATTAAATGGAGAAGTATTATGATTTTATCAGGAGACGAATATTACAAGCAAAACCAATATCGTTTTGACACTTCAAAGGAAGCCGGAAGATGGGAAATGGCTTGCACACTTCTTGATGAATATCGTGATTATGTAAAGGAGGAGATCAGGAAGTTAAATCCGGGTATTCGGAGCAGAGAGCTAATGTTAAAAGTATTTGAATTTTTTTACAAAGATGACCCAACATACCCCAAAGAGAATTATGATGATTTTGTTAATCATATCAGAAACAAATATGACGAAGACCATATAGTAAAAGCTGATTATAAAAAGGTAGAGCAATAGAATTGTCATGGTACTCGGTTGGCGTCCTCGCCAACCATCTCAAGACCTATGACAATGAATGATTTCATATTGAATGATAACTTTGAAAAATGAAAATCAAAAAACTTCAGATAAAAAATTTTAAATCAATAGTTGATTTGGAACTAATTAATCCAAATCCGTTTTCTGTTTTTGTAGGACCTAATGCAAGCGGCAAGTCTAATATTTTTGAGGCTATTCAGTTTTTTGTCACTTCATCCAAAAGTTCCCTTATTGAGCCTCTCAGAAAATTTGGCGGTATAAATTCCATTCGAAATTACAATTCTATAGGAGATTCACATTTTGAAATTATGTTTAATGATTTTGAATCTTATTTAATTATGACCTATGATGAATCAGGCACTGAAGTAATTCCTGAAACTTCCAATCTTGAATTTTATCGTAATATACTGAATGACAAAATTAATATTGAAAGAGAAGAGTACACTGCGTTTTTCAAGAACAATCACCGTTACTTTATTAATAATGAAAGAATTGTCAACACAAGCTATCAAGACGATTCCCGACTTAATACTTCATGCAGTAATCTCGAAAAGGTTCTAAAAAGAATCTTACATGACGAAATCAAACGCGAAGAAATTTCCGAATGGATTCAACTTTTTATACCCGGCTTTGAGAAAGTTGAAATTGTTTCCGAGTCGTTAAGCGGTAGCGATAATTTGCTTATCTATGAAAAGGGAACAAAGAAACCGTTTAATAAGTCTTTAATCTCTGATGGAACATACAACATTCTTTGTTTGCTCACTGCATGTTATCAAAGTGATGAACCACAATTTCTTTGTATTGAAGAACCTGAGAATGGTTTAAATCCATTTGTTGTGAGAGAGTTGGTTAATCTTTTCAGAGATCGTTGTGATGAAGGTCATTACATTTGGGTCAATACACATTCACAATCTTTGGTAGGTGAATTGAAGGAAGAGGAAATTATTTTGGTTGATAAAAAAGATGGTGAAACAAAAATAAAACAAATACAGCCCGGAAAATCTTATGGATTGAGGATGGATGAAGCGTTGTTTACAAATCTTCTTGGAGGAGGAATTCCATGGTAGAAGTAGGTTTTATTTGTGAAGGCAAAACAGAATTTCTTATAGTTACTTCAACTGCTTTCAAAGATTTTTTAAGCAAGAACAATCTCACTTTTATTAACGCCATAGATGTAACAGGAAACAAAAATTTGTTACCCAAAAACATAGATGTCTTTTGCGAAGAATTAACCCAACAGGGAGCAGAAGTCATTTTTATACTTTCTGATTTGGATTTGGATAAGTGTGTAACCATAACAAAAAACAGGATTGGAAGTTGCAGAAATTCAATAACTATTATCTCTAAAAAAGAAATTGAATCATGGTTTCTTGCAGATTCTAAAACCATATCTGGTTTAATGACTCAGAATTATTTCTTTGAATTTCCTGAACAGGAAATCAAACCCATAGAAACATTGAAAGAAGAATTTAAGTTAAAAGCAACAAGAGGAATTCGTAATTCAAAAATCAAATTTGCATTAAAGATGATTAACAGCGGTTTCAGTATTGAAAATGCAGCACAACATCCAAATTGTACAAGCGCAAAATATTTTATAGAAAAATTAAAGGCAATAAATAGCTGATTACAATCATAAAATCTCTTTACAAAAATTATGAAACAACTAATAGAATGTGTTCCCAATTTCTCAGAGGGAAATGACTTAAACATTATCAAACATATTACCGATGCCATTGAAAGTGCAGAAGGTGTGTTGCTTTTAAATGTTGACCCCGGTAAGGCAACCAACAGAACTGTGGTGACAATGGTTGGCGAACCTGCCGCAGTTGTTGAAGGCGCTTTTAGAGGAATAGCAAAAGCTGCTGAACTGATTGACATGAGTAAGCATGAGGGAGAGCATCCGCG